>JBBUEG010000078.1:0-10061 GCA_038056985.1 Patescibacteria group bacterium
GGCCGGCTGGCCGTTCCGGACCAAAAAGGCGTGGAACTTATGGCGAGCATTGCCGATGAATTTGCGAAGCGCGGCGCGGGCGTGATCTTTCTCGGATCGGGCGACGATATGCATCAAAAACTTTTGTTGGGCGTTGATAAAATGTTTCCCAAAAACTTTTTTCCTTTCATCGGATTTGACGCCGCTTTCGCGCAATTGATGTACGCGGGTTGCGATTTTATGCTTATTCCTTCCAAATTCGAGCCGTGCGGCTTGGTGCAGATGATGGCGATGCGCTACGGCTGCATCCCAGTCGTGCGCCGGACCGGCGGTCTCGCCGATTCGGTGGAAAATGTTAAATGCGCGCCAAAGGATTGTGCCGGAACCGGCATTGTCTTTCAAGATTTCAACCAACACGATCTGCGCGAAGCGATCGCTCGCGCCTGTTCTCTTTTCCAACAAAAACATCTGTACCGATCAGTCCAACAAAACGCCATGTCCGCCGATTTTTCCTGGAACGCCTCAGCGCAAAAATATATAGAGCTTTATCAATCGCTTTTATTATAATATAATTCATCCATAATAAATTATTTTAAATTTATGCCTTTGCAAAGACCGGAAATTCGCCACGATCTGATCCACGACCGCTTTGTGATTATCGCTCCCAAGCGGGGCGTGCGGCCGAATGATGTTGAGCGGCGCGAAGCGGCCCTTCAAAAACCGGAATCAAGCAAAAATTGCCCTTTTTGCAATGAACCCCTGACCGCGGCCAATACGCTTTTGGCCATGTGCGGCCGCAAGCATTGGTGCGTAAGAGTGGTGCAAAATAAATTTCCGGCTGTCACTTTGGACAATCCCAAGGCCTATGGCACTCAAGAAGTGGTAATTGAAACTCCGGAACACGATGTGGAGCTGGCCGATTTGAAATTTGACCACATGCTTCATATTTTCCGAGCTTACCAAGACCGGACGCAAAGCCTGATGAAAAATAAAAAAATCAAATATATTTTGATTTTTAAAAACCAAGGCGGCAAGGCCGGAGCGAGTTTGCGCCACGCTCATTCGCAAATATTCGCCACCGCTCTTATTCCGCCGCACATTGTCCAGCGCTTAAGCAAGGCCGAAGAATGGAAAATCAACCACGGAAGATGCTATTATTGCGATCTCTTGGCCAAAGAAGGGAAAGGACCCAGAAGAATTTCAAGTGATAAACACACGGCCGCTTTCACTCCTTATGCGTCCTTGCACGGCTACGAAGCCTGGATAATGCCGCGCCGCCATATTGACAATATCACGCGCATGACGCCCGAGGAAATAAAATCTTTCGCCAAAACGACTCGGGAGATCCTTAAAAAAATAAACCAATTGGGCTTGTCTTATAATTTTTATCTCCACCAGGTGACGACCGACCGCGACGAGCATTTTTATTTGCGCATCGCCCCCCGAGGAAGCGTCTGGGGCGGAGTGGAATTGGGCAGCCGCGCGGTAATCAATAGCGTCGCTCCGGAAGACGCGGCTAAATTTTATCGCACAAAATAAAAGCTCTGTTTCGCAAAACAAAAAAGCTCTCTCTGGCCGAGGCTGGAGAGAGCTTTTCAAAAGCCGTTATTAAACGCGCTTTACATTGACCGCGTTCTTTCCTTTCGGAGAATCTTCCACATCAAAAGTGACGCTGTCGCCTTCTTGAATTTCATCAAAAGTCACTCCGACGAGGGAATTGCTGTGGAAAAACAGATCTTTTTCCTGGCCTTCCACAGTGATGAAACCAAAGCCTTTGTCAGCGATTTTTTTCTTTATAACGCCTTGCATATAAATATAACATTAACAAATAAAGATGCAAATTAACTATACTCAACGAAGCTCGACGATTTTTCTTAAAGTTAATCATTTTGCGCATTAAGCATACCAGATAATCAGAATAATGTCTATATCCAATCCTTCTTCCTAAAAAACCTAAGAAGCATAACCATTAAAACCGCCATTATGAAAAGCAAAAGGGGAAATCCCCACACTTGTTCGGTCCACGGCAAATGCTTGAAATTCATTCCGTAAATTCCGGCGATCATACTCGGCACAAGGATCAAAGCGCCCCAAGAAGTGACTTTTTTCATTGTCTCGTTTAATGCGTTTGAGACGGTGGACAAATGCACTTCCATAGTGGTGGTTAAAATATCCCGCTCGGTTGAAACCAGTTCAATAAGCTGGGTAAGGTCCGAGGCGAGCAAGCGAAAACGCGGCACTTTTTTATTATCCAAAAAAGAAGCAAAGGCCTGCTCGATTGACGACAATATTTCCCGATTGCCGGTCAGAGATTGATAAAAGTAAATGAGGGTTTTCTTGGTTTTTAAAATCTCGCGCATAACGCCCTCGCCCTTATCGCCGTTTGGCTGAAAGATCAGAGACTCCAGACTTGCGATCCTCTTTTCAATATCGCTTAGCACCGTATAATAGCTTAGATTTTTCTCGGCAATCAAGGCAAAAAGAAGCTCGGTCGCACCCTGCCCGAACAAGGCGGTTTTTTTCTGGTCCGGATAGCTCATCATTCTTTTTATGGCCAAGGAATCGTGCCGGTGCAAAGTGATAAAATCTTTTCGTTCTTTGGAAACCAAAACCACCACCGGCTTGGTCACCATGTCGCCGTTTTTCAAATGAGTGAAGCGCAAAGTGATCATTGAATAATGCGCCGTGTCGCGTAATTCTGGCCGCTGATTGGGATGCAGAGACTCTTCAAAATCAGAAACGGGAATATCCGTTATTTTTGACAGCGCTTCCAATTCTTGCTTGGCCGGCTTGGTAATGTCCAGCCAGGTCATCTCTCTTTTTTCCACATCGTCTATTGTCCCCTGGCGAATTGTTTTTTCCGGTGTTAGGACTTGAACCGTAAGCATAAATATGGTAGTATGTTATACCGATTGAATACCATTATACTCCTTTTCTGGTATAATATAAAGCATGCCTATTCCGCACTTAAAACCGATAGACGAACTAAAGAAAAAATTTCGGCAATTCAATGGAAAAGCCGATAAAAAGTCGCGGATTTTGCGAAAAATTTTTATCGGCTTCGGCGTTGCCGCAGTAGCGTTTTTTTTAATCGGGACAATCGGTTTTGTGGGCCTAGCCGCCTGGGTGGCTAGAGATTTGCCCGATCCGAATAAACTCATTGATCGCTCCATTCCTTTATCTACCAAGATATACGATCGCACCGGCGAGGTCTTGCTATACGAGATTCACGGCGATGAGCGCCGCACCCTGATCAATCTTGAAGAAATACCCGACTACATCAAACAAGCGACTGTCGCTGCCGAAGATCGGAATTTTTACCAACACAAAGGGGTGAGCATTCTCGGAATTATCCGTTCTCTTGTTCGCAATATTACGACCGGCAGCAAGGTGGGGGGATCCACCATCACCCAGCAGTTTGTCAAAAACGCCGTCCTGACATCGGAGAAAACATATGTCCGCAAGATCAAAGAAGTGGTTTTGGCCTGGCAAATTGAAACCCGTTTTTCCAAGGACCAAATTTTAAAACTTTACCTTAACGAAATTCCGTATGGAAAAACCGCCTATGGTATTGAGGCGGCCGCGCGCGTATATTTTAATAAATCGGCTAAAGACCTGACACTGGCCGAAACCGCCACCATAGTAGGAATGGTGCAGGCGCCGACCGCCATCTGGAACAATAAGGATCGTTTGACTATCCGCAAAGAATATGTGTTGAACGCCATGGCCGAGGAAGGATACATCACGGCCGAGGAAGCGCAAAAGGCCAAAGATGAAAAGCTGGTTTACAATAAAACCTACGAAGCGATTATCGCCCCGCATTTTGTGGAATATGTCCAGCAGATACTTTCCGAGCGATATGGGGAAAAAACCATCGAGCAGGGGGGGTTAAAGGTAATCACCACTCTGGATGTGGAAAAACAGAAAATCGGCGAACAGGTTGTGGAAGAGGGCGTTGAGAAAAATGAAAAAAAATACGGAGCGGAAAATGCGGCACTGGTGGCGATAGACGCGAAAACCGGCGACATTATTACCATGGTCGGATCGCGCGATTATTTTGACGACGAGCACGACGGCAAAGTCAATGTGGCAACGCGCCTCAATCAGCCCGGATCATCTTTGAAGCCGCTAATTTACGCGACGGCCATTGAAAAGGGTTTGACGCCGGATACGATTCTTTTTGATGTGGAAACGAAATTTAAAACCGAGACCAAGGATTATGCGCCGCATAATTACGACGGTAAAGAAAGGGGGCCCGTCACCATCCGAAAAGCGCTGGCCGGTTCTTTAAATATCCCGGCGGTAAAAGCGCTTTACATCGCCGGCATTGACAGTGTATTGAACAAAGCGGCTGATTTCGGATACACCACATTCGCCGATCAAAGACAGGACATCGGTCTGGCTATGGTCTTGGGCGGCGCTGATGTGACGCTTCTTGAACACACGGCCGCTTTCACCGTTTTCGCGCGCGAGGGCTTGCGCCATCCCACCCGCGCCATTTTGCGCATTGAGGATTCCAAAGGAAAAATTCTTGAAGAACCCAAAGTGGAGGAAGTAAAAGTTATGGAGGCGGAAACGGTGCGCCAATTAACCGACATCCTCACGGACAATGGCGCCCGTTCGTATGTTTTCGGCTCAAAAAGCCCTCTGTATTTTTCCGATCGGCCCGTGGCCGCCAAAACCGGCACCACCAATGATTGGCGGGACGGTTGGACCTTAGGCTACACGCCGTCATACGCTGTCGGCGTCTGGAGCGGAAAAAACGACAACACTAAACTGAAAAAAGGGTCGGACGGCGTTTATGTGGCGGCGCCCATTTGGCGCGCTTTTATGGATAAGATTCTCAAAGACACGCCCGTTGAAATATTTAAAAAACCAAAGCCTGTAAAAACCTCCAAGCCGATCTTAAACGGCAAATTTGAAGTGGAGCAGGAAGTGAAGGTGGACTCAGTCACTCAAAAAGTTATACCCAAGGAATGCCTGGATCAATACCCGAAAGAGTTTATTTCGATTAAAAAAGTAAAATCAATTCACGACACTTTGTTTTGGGTGGATAAAAACGACCCTCGCGGGCCGGAACCGAAAGATCCCAAAAAAGATCCGCAATTCGCGCGCTGGGAAGAAGCGGTGCAAATTTGGGCTAAGGAAAATAATTATACCACCCCGCCCGATCTTCCGAAAGAAAGCTGCAAGCTGCGCGATAAAACCAATGCTCCGATCGTAGCGATTACGGCGCCCGAAACAAATTCAACCGTCGGACAAAGTTTTGTCGCCGTTTCCGCGGAAATTTCGGCTAAAAATCAAATCTCCAAAGCGGAATATTTTCTTGACTCCCAAAAACAAGGAGAAACGCTCGCCACTCCCCATATTTTCCAGATCTCTTTGGTCGGCGCGGCTAATGGCTTTCACGACATCCGCGTCCACGCCGAGGATAATATCGGAAATTCCGGGGACCAAACAGTAACGATCAATGTGGTTGCCAACGCTCCGGCGGCAATTACCATCAATCTGCCGTCTCCGTCTATAACGCTCGCTTCAACCGATTTTCCTTACGCTATTTCCGCCAACATTGCCGATCCGGACGGAATCGGCACAGTCAAAGGACTTTTAATTCTGCCGAGCGGCGAAGAAACATTGGTTGACGAGATATCCGTCCCGCAAAGCCTGGATGTTTCTTTTATTATCAGTGAACCGACCGCCAAAGGAGATTATAAATTCTACATTAAAACGGTGGATGATAAAGGCGCATCAACTCAAAGCGACTATATAACTATATCCTTTCAATAAGCGCTTATAAACCATCAAACAAAAAACCCTCTTTCCGGAGGGTTTTTTGTTTTAAAGTAAAAATCTTATGGTCTGAACCGGCGGCTCTTTTTTTCCTTTGTTAAGCTCCTGGATTATCTTTCGCTCGCAAAGCTTCAGCTCTGAAGCGGTTGTTTGATTATCGCAAGACACGGTCAGGGTTTTATTTTTTATATATAAAGGCTTGACGCGATCTTTTAGATTTTTCGCGTACCGCTCTTCAATTATCCGATTGAATTCGTTTAAAATATCAATCGCGCTCATCTGTTCGCCTGCCCCGCTTTTTTTAATATTTTTATTCAAAAGATCGGAAATTTTTACAAACATACCATTATTGCCGAATCGGCATTATTAGATAAAGATAATCATTGTCACCCTTGGCTCGCAGCTTAATCGGCTGGCTCCCGCTGGCCGCCAAAATCTCAATTTCTTTTTCCTGAATCTTTGACAAACAATCTATTAAATACCGATAATTCAAAATTGTTTCCACCGGCTCGCCTTTAATCGAGGCTTCTAGCGCTGTGGCATGCTCGCCCACATCGGATCTTTTGGAAGAAATGGAAACTGAATTTTTCTCTGGGTCGGCCTTAAAATAAATATCAAATAAGCCGTTCTGGGAAAATAAGCTTGCGGTTTTTACGGCTTGAGAAAATTCATTGGTTTTAAGATTTATTTCCGTGTTGGTTTGTTGGGGAATAATGGCGCCGTATTCCGGATACTGGGCCTCTATCAGCCTGGAAAAAACTTTAATTTGATCGATTTTAAAAGCTACTTCGCCTTGCCCGAAAATTACGGTTATTTTTTTATCTTGAGCGGATTCGCAGATTTTTAGAACCTCTTGAGCGGTTTTATAAGGGATAATAGCGTTTTTTTCACTGGCGCCTAAAAAAGGAATTTTTTGCTCAGCCAGCCGAAAACTGTCCGTAGCGGCGACGGTCAGGATATTATTTTTCCCAAAAGAAAAATATATGCCGGATAGCTCTTGGCGCATCTCCTGCGCCGAGGCGGCAAATATTGTTTTTGAAATGGCTTTTTGTAAGTCTTTAACATCGACTTCAAAAACTTCCCCATCTTCTATTTCTGGAAGAATTGGAAAATCAACCGCTTCAATCCCATTTATGGTCGTCTGGTATTTATTGGCGGAAATTTTTAATTTACCATCCCTCACCTCAAGCTCTATTTTTTCCTCGGGAATATTTAATAAATAGTCGGATAAAAGTTTTGCGTTTACCGTAAAGTCTCCTTCTTTTTCGCACATTCCACGAACTTCCATCATAACGCCCGATTCTAAATTAGTCGCTTTTATTATTAAACCGGTTTTTTTACTTTGTAGATAAATATTAGATAGTATTGGAAGATTGCCGCGCGGTTGGGAAAAACGGTTAGCTATTAACACCCCTAATATTATATTATCTTTTAATCCTATAAATTTCATAAATATATAATTATTATATAAGCTGTGGATATGTTAATAAGTCGCCGAGTCGCTATTTTTATTGTTTTATTTTAATACTTTATTGTGAATATTATGTTAGTAATTTACTAATGGTTTGTTGATAAAATTTAACTAATGGGAAATTAAAAACTTTTCCACCGAATAATTAAGAGTTTTACACAGTATATAAACGCTGTTTTATTAATTCTAAATCTTTTCTTATTTTTTCATTAACTTCAATTTCTTGAGAAATTTTATTGTATGCGTGCATGGCGGTGGTGTGATCGCGTCCGCCCAACTCATTGCCGATATTGGGAAAAGAGCTGTTTATTTCTTCACGCATTAAGTACATGATGATTTGGCGCGGATGCACCAGTTCTTTTTTTCGGCTTTCTCCAAGTAGATCGTCTATTTTTCTATCATAAAATTCCGCCACAGTTTGAATTAAATGGCGGGTGGTGATGGATGATCGTTTGGCGCTGGAGGTGAACGACTCCAGTATTTTCTTAACAAAATCAACATCCAGGACGGTTTTATGAAGCTCCTGATAAGCGATGACGCGGTTCAACGCCCCTTCCAATTCGCGAATATTTTTTTGAATAACATTGGCGACATAAACGATGACGTCTTTTGGGATGGTCTGGTTTTTTTCCAAACATTTTGATTCAAGGATGGCGATGCGCGTTTCCAGATCCGGCGCCGCGACATCGGCGATCATACCCCATTCAAATCTGGAAATCAGCCGCTCTTCAATGCCCGGCAAGGCTTTGGGCTGACGGTCTGAACATAAAACAATCTGCCTATTGGATTGATGAAGCGTATTGAATGTGTGAAAAAATTCTTCCTGGGTCCTTTCCCGTCCGGCCAGAAATTGAATATCGTCAATCAATAAGACATCCACGGTGCGGTAAGTGTTTTTAAAAGACTCCAAAGATCCGCCTTGCACCGATTGGACAAATTCCGTGGTAAATCTTTCGCAGGGAAGGTAGAGAACTTTGGCATCCGGCTGGTTCTTTAAAACTTCATTGCCGATCGCGTGTAAAAGATGCGTTTTGCCCAGACCGACGCCGCCGTAAATAAACAAAGGGTTGTAAGTGGCGCCCGGTTTTTGGGAGATCGCCACCGCGGCCGCGTGCGCCAGTTCGTTGAATTTACCGACTATGAAATGGCCGAAGACATATTTGGAATTTAATCCGGTCTTTTTATTTTCCGAAGGATTGTGCGCCTTGCGGTTGAAAGCCGCGTCTACCGGTTTTTTTATTCCGGAGCTGATAGCTTGCGGCAATGGTTGAATAGTGTAGGTTACATCTTTAATTTCTTTTGATGTGATTTGAGATAGAGCGCTTTTAATGGCTTCGTGATATTTATTCTGGAGCCAATTCTTGGTAAAAGAATTAGGCACGCCAATAACCGCTTGCGTGTCGGTAAACTCAATAATGAAGGTATTTTTAAACCAAGTGCTGAAATTAGCCTTACTCAAGGTGATTTCCAGCTGTCCTAAACAAGCTTTCCACAACTCTTCTTTATTCATAAAAGACTGAATTTAGGCTTATACTAAAGTAATACATATACTACCATACATTGCAAAAAAAGAAAACGCAGGGTCGCTGGGGATTGTGTTGATAAACTGTGGATTGTGTTGATAAGACGCGATTATAGGTGGGACTTGACAAGAATAATAAAAGGTGTAAAATGTATACTACGATAAAAGGAGTGGCATTCCTGCAAAAATACTTGCCAAATACCTATATCCTTACAATTCAATAGAACGAAAATAAAAGAAAGAGGTCAAAATGAATTTGTTTTCCTCTTTCTTTTGTGTTCGTTGACAATTTAACGATCCACTATGGTTTCTGTTTTTCAGAAACTTCACTTAGAATAAAATTTGTCAATTTCTTTACGAGAGTTTGATCCTGGCTCAGGATGAACGCTGGCAGCGTGTCTTAGGCATGCAAGTCGAACGGGTCCGATGACCGCAAGGAAGTCGGATCAGTGGCAAACGGGAGAGCAACACCCTGGTAATCTGCCCCGAAGTGCGGAATAACTCGCCGAAAGGCGGGCTAATACCGCATGTGCTGGCGTGGCACAAGCTGCGTCAACAAAGGTTAGCAATAGCCGCTTCGGGAAGGACCTAGGTCCTATCAGCTAGTTGGTGAGGTAATGGCTCACCAAGGCGACGACGGGTAGGGGGCGTGAGAGCGCGACCCCCCTCAGTGGGACTGATACACTGCCCACACTCCTACGGGAGGCTGCAGTCAAGAATATTCCTCAATGGGCGAAAGCCTGAAGGAGCGACGCTGCGTGAAGGATGAAGGCCTTCGGGTTGTAAACTTCTTTTTTGCGGGAAGAACTCTGACGGTACCGCAAGAATAAGCCGCTGCAAACTTCGTGCCAGCAGCCGCGGTAAGACGAAGGCGGCGAGCGTTATCCGGATTTACTGGGCGTAAAGAGCTCAACGGCGGTTTTGTGCGTCACGAGTTAAATCCCGAGGCTCAACTTCGGGACTGCTCTTGATACGGCAAAACTAGAGGGTGGAAGAGGTAAGCGGAACGCGCGGTGGAGCAGTGAAATGCGTTGATATCGCGCGGAACACCAATTGCGAAGGCAGCTTACTGGAACACTTCTGACGCTCCAAGAGCGAAAGCGTGGGGAGCAAAAAGGATTAGATACCCTTGTAGTCCACGCCCTAAACGATGGATGCTCGACATTGGAAGTCTCGACCCTTTCAGTGTCTTAAGCTTACGCGTTAAGCATCCCGCCTGGGAAGTACGGTCGCAAGACTAAAACTCAAAGGAATTGACGGGGACCCGCACAAGCGGTGGAGCATGTGGTTTAATTCGAC
>JBBUEG010000079.1:0-6390 GCA_038056985.1 Patescibacteria group bacterium
GCTCTGATTTTTTCCCAAGTAATGAGCAAGGGACTCGCAATAAAAATTGACGAATATGTCCCGGCCGTGATGCCGATCAAAAGCACAAGCACAAAATCGCGCAAAGACTCTCCTCCGAACAGATACAGAGCGAGCAATGTAATCAGCACGGTCGCCGATGTATTGATTGATCGGATGATTGTCTGATTAATGCTTTCATTTACGGTTGTTTCAAAAGAATGGCCGTAGGATACGCGCAGCCTCTCTCTGATTCTGTCAAAAACGACAATCGTATCGTGGACGGAAAATCCGATCACGGTCAAGAGAGCCGTCACAAAAAGCGTATCCACTTCGAAATTGAAAAAGTGTCCGAAAATTGAAACAAATCCGAGCACCACCAACGCGTCGTGAAAAAGCGCCACAATGGTCGCGCCGCCGAAAACCCAGCTTGAAACCGGAGAATTCTTGCTCACTCCTCGAAAAACATAAGTAACATAAAAAAGAATTCCCAAAAGCACCAATCCGGTCATCATAAAAGCTTTTTGCCGCAATTCCGCGCCAATGGTCGGGCCGATGCTTTCAAAGCTCTGCATCTGGACATCCTCGTATTTTTCCCGGACAGCATTGGTAATCTTATCAACCGTTTCTTGGTCTATCGGTTTTAATTTAATCGTTAAGCCGTCCGATCCGACCGGCGATAAGGAAAACTTCCCCAAATCAAGCGGCGCCAGCATATCATTGATGGCTGAAATTTCCGGCTGTTTGGAAAATTTGTATTCTAAAAGAGATCCGCCCGTAAAATCATTGCCGAGCCGCAATCCCCAAAGAATTAAAGACAGCATCCCCGGAATTAGAAAAAGGAGAGACAAGCCGTACCAAATTTTTCTTTTTTGAATTATTTTAAACATAAATTTATTTAATATCCAATTTTGGCATTCCTGATGCCACTAATCCCAAATGTTTTCCGATGAATTTACTCATAGCGAGCCGCATCAGCGTGCGCGTAACCGTAATGGCGGAAAACATACTTACGGCAATTCCGATCGCTAAAGACAAAGCAAATCCCTGGACAATACTAGTGCCAAACATATACAAAATGGCGCAGGTAATAAGACTTGATACATTGGAATCACGGATGGAAAGCCAAGCGCGGCTGAATCCGTCGTCCATAGCGCGATACAGGGGCTTGCCCTGCCGCAATTCTTCTTTCATTCTTTCAAAAATAAGAATATTGGCATCCACGGCCATACCGATAGACAACACAAATCCGGCGAGCCCGGCCAATGTAATAGTAATGGGAAAAGAAGTTAGGGATGAAACTTTGAAAATCGCGAATACGATGAGCGAATACAGAATCAGAGCACACACGGCCAATAAACCGGGAAAGCGGTAAAATGAAATCATGAAAAAAGCGATGGCGGCGATCCCGATAATCCCTGCTACAATACTTTTTTCCACCGAATCCTTGCCTAGGCTCGCTCCGATATTTTGCTGGCTCAAGATTTTAATCGGCACGGGCAAAGCTCCGGCATTAAGGCGCCGGGATAATTCCTTAGCTTCTTTAAAATCAAATTGTCCGGAAATCACGGCACTCCCGCCGGTTATTTCTTCATTGACTCTTGGAACGGAAATCGGCTGGCCGTCCAAATAAATCGCCACGGGCTTGCCCACATTGCGCTTGGTAATTTCCGCGAACAATTTCGCTCCCTCATCGTCAAATTCAATGTTCACCACCGGCTCATTGGTATTAGGATCAAATTGCACCGCGGAAGTTTTTAATTGCTTGCCGGAAAGATCCGTATTTATAAATCCGTAAGGATCCACTCCGACGCGGTCCTGATAATCGGTTTCGGTTTTTATTTTGATTAAAATATGGCTGGCCTTCGCTTCTTTCACTTTTTCGCCGTCTTTGTCAGTCTCTCGTTCGTCAATTTTTTTAATAATGTGGTATCCAAATTGCGTTTTTACAGGCTCTTTGCTCACATCTCCCGTCTTTAAATTGTCAAAAACTTCAGTATCAAATTCCGGCACCATCTGCCCTTTTTGAAAATATCCCAAATCGCCGCCTTGCTCCTTTGATCCCGGGTCTTCGGATTTTTCTTTGGCCAATTTGTCAAAATCTTCGCCTTTATTTATCTTTTTCAAAATATCGTCGGCCGTTTCTTTGGCTTTTTTGTTAAATTCCTCCATTTCTTTTACCTGCTCGTCGGTCAGAGGAGGAAATTCCGGCTGTTCCTTAAATTCCAAAAGCGGCGTTTCGCCGATCATTTTGATGGCTTGCTGGACATCTTTTACGCCGGGCAATTCCACCATTACCCGAAATGAGCCACCCGCTTTGCTCGTCTGCACCACCGGCTCGGAAACCCCAAAAGCATTGACGCGCCTCTCAATCACATCTCTCGCACCTTCCACGGCATCGGTCTTATCGGCATCTTTCACTTGGGAAACATCGGCTTCGTAAATCAAGCGCGTCCCGCCTTGAATGTCCAGCCCGTAATTAATCTTGGTTTTTTCAAAAAAAGACAATTTGATAATTTTAGGAATCTGCGGGAATGCAACAAAAACCGCCAATACAAAAATGACGACAATTGCCAAAAAAGATAGCCAAATCTTGCGGCGCACGGTCATAGATTATCGTTAAATAAAAAATTCCCTATTTTCGGGAGCTTAAAACTTAAATCATTATACTACATCCAATTAAAAAGGCAAATTTGCGCAATCTCGCATTGCGGGTAATAATAGCGGACAGCCATTTGTCGTTATTCATACAAAACAACATATCGCTTCGCAATTGATATAATGGCGAATGAGCCACTATCCTGATATTTGGCAAAAGTTGTTTAAAGAGAATATCGTAATCGCTTTGCGATTTAGATGGATCAAAAAATAAAAGCTCGAGACGCGCTTGAAGATTTGGCAGTACTCCATTTTGATCATTCATATCCATTCATTTTACCAACGCGTTTCCTATTGTTGAAACGGCTTTAGCTGGATCCCTTTTAATTTCGTGCCCCCAAACTCGCACAACTCGCCAGCCGTTCCTTCTTAAATATGCAGTATTTTTTCTGTCTCTCGCGCGATTGTTTTCAATTTTCTGTCTCCAAAAATCGTTTTTCAAAATTTTCTTCCATCTCGAATATTGCCAACCGTGCCAAAAATCGCTGTCCAAAAAAACGCAAATCCTTTCTTTTTGGAAAACAATGTCCGGCTTACCCGCCAAATCTCTTGCGTTTACTTTAAACTTTTTGTCGGTTTGCTTTTTTAACTCCAAAATGAAATCCTTTTCAAATTGCGTATTTAAGGAACGGATTTTTGACATTATTTCGCTTCTCTTCCGTTTCGAAAACCTGTCCGTAATTTTTCGCATATTCTTGTTTGAAATTAGATAAAATTGCTCCCGCCATTGCGTTTGACAGAAATGTCGGCACGGCATTGCCTATTTGCAAATTTCTGTCGCTTCTTGACCCATAAAATTGATAGGAATCAGGGAAGCATTGAATTCGTGCGCCTTCGCGCGTGGTGAGCGGTCGAGGAGCTTTCGGGTGTATGCACCGGGAAGACGATGGGGTACTCAAGTTGCGAGTGATAGTCGTTGATGGCCTATTCCACCAAAGACGACAATAAGTATTTTTAAATCCTGATGTTGGCCGTAATTCTTTTGGTAAATCTTCCGGCGTTCCGCCATCAGGCAAAAGTTCCATCATCTTTATCAATTTTGCGTTATTTTTCGGAGAGTTGTGATCCATTAATTCTTCGGGGGCATTCGCCCTCATTGTTATTTGAAATTCATTTTTCGGTTCCGATGCATATTCAAAGCTTTCTTCGCCAGATTTTATGAATGGCAGATCGTTTATCGCTTCCTCAAGCGTTAAATATGGCTTCAAATCTTTTTTGAATAAATTAAGCGTTTTTTCGGGATTATAATGCGTTTCTTCGGGATAACGGAAATTATTCTTTAATTTTGAACCTATTATTATTACCCTTTCTCTTATCTGCGGCGCGCCAAAATCCGCCGCATTAAGAAGCTTGCACTGAACTTTATAACCCAATGATTCAAAAAGAGAAATAATCGTTTTCAATAACTCGCCGCCTTGCATGGACAATAAACCTTTTACATTTTCAAAAAGAAAAAGCTTCGGATTAAATTCTTTCAACACTCGGTAGTATTCCTGAAAGAGTTTTCCGCGAGGGTCGTCGATCAATCTCTTCCCGACCGTTGAATACGCCTGACAAGGCGGACCGCCAACGATAATATCTATCTCATTCGCTTTTATGTTCAAATCCATCTCTATTTTTTCGGCACTAAAATTCATTATGTCCTCAACATAAACTTTTGTCGTGGGGTGATTCAACGAATACGCTCTTGCCATATTCGGTAAAATTTCATTCGCCGCCACTATTTCAAAATTATCGTTACGCGCAAAGCCGAAACTCAAGCCGCCCACTCCGCAAAATAAATCGATAATCTTAAGCTTCTTTTTCATAAGATACCGAAGTTAATCAAAATTTATTTCTTCATACTTAATGGGACCTTCCGTGATTTTCCAAGCGAAATAATTTTGATCAATGTTAAAAACAGTCTGCCCCTCCATTTGTTGTCTGGTTATCCAATTCACGCTGTCGTCTTCAATCTCATCTAATTTAATAAACGCGACCTGTCCGTTATACAAATCAATGTGTATGGCTAAAGTACTCGTCCCATCATCGCGAAAAACTCTTTTTGCTTCCAAAACTTTATGTTGCTTAATGTCGTTTATTCCGGTAAAGCCTGATTGCATTTCTATTCTTATTTTTTCCTTACCGTTCAGCTTTATTTCTAGATCGGCTTTCGGCGTCCGCTTAAAAGTTTCTACGCTTCTCAAATCGTCGTCGCCAATCAAGTCTATTGTTGAAGTGTCAACGCTAAAAATCAGACCAAGGGCTTTTAAAAAATAATTTGAAACCACGAAGCCTCGCATCCAAGAAAAATAAACCTGTTCAGGCCTTCTTCCTTGATTATTGAGTATGGGTAAAATGCCACTTTCTTTCATTATCGTAAATGTCCGATTTATGTGCTCCTTTTTGAAAACGGCTAAATCTGCGACTTTTATTTCGTTAGCGACAACGCCATTTACTTTATTGACGATATCGCAAAGTCATTTATTCAAAAGTTTTATGTAATTAAAATCAACAGTCGGCGTAATGTCTTTTGCTCCGAAAAAATTTTTAACATCACCTTGATTGGCAAAGCCTAAATTTTGCCTATATCGCCTAAAATATTCCGCCGTAATCGTGATTCGTTTTGGCATATCTTATTCCATTAAATAATCAACATTGATTCAAATCTTTTATAACTTCCTTAACGATTGTTCTTCGATTATTAATTAATTTTACTATAGCAAAAACCCGCCTGAAATTCAAGAGAACCCGGCATTGGGATGATAAAAAGCGCAAGGATAACGCATTATTATCGCTTTCCGCCCAATTGGCCGCAGGCGGCTTTTATGTCTTCGCCAAAACTGCGGCGAAAGGTGCAAGAGACGCCGGCCTTTTTTAAAATGTCAAAAAATCTGGTCTGCCGAGTTTGCGAGGAAGCGCGAAGCGCCGCGGATGTAGAGTGATATTTTATCAGATTGATATGGTATAATTTTTTCTTCGTCAGCCGGACGAGATCTTCAGCACTTGCATCGCTGTCATTAATGCCGTCAATCAAAAGATATTCGAACATCACTTTGCGATTGGTCTTTTCAATATAATGATCCACCGCTTGCAATAATTTTTTAATCGGGAAAGCATTATTGACCGGCATAAGCCGGCTTCTGATTTCATCAGTCGGCGCGTGAAGTGAAATGGCCAGATTCGCCTGAATATTTTCATTGGCGAATTTCTCAATTCCCGGGACGATTCCGCAAGTGGATACGGAAATATGCCGCATTCCGATATTCAAATACTCCGCGCCATTAAATAATTTAATCGCGGCAATCACATTGTCGTAATTGTTAAACGGCTCCCCCATTCCCATAAAAACAATATTATTCATCCTTTCGCCTTGCTTTTTTAAAATTCGGCAAAAATACAAAACCTGATCCAGCATCTCTTCAGTGGTCAGATTCCTGAAAAATCCGCCTTGCCCAGTGGCGCAAAAAGCGCAATTCATTACACAACCGGCTTGCGAAGAAATACAAACGGTTTTTCGCCCCCCTTCGCCGCTCTCGCCTTTATTGGCATGCTTCATTAAAACCGTTTCAACAAAATTTCCATCTCTTGCTTTGAAAAGAATTTTTGACGCGTCTTTCGGCAATGCTTCAAAATCTTGAGTGGCTTCCAGGCTTGATATCGGCGCTTCTTTTTCTAAAATTTCAATCAGCTCTTTTGGCAAATTAGTGATCTCCGCCCAAGAAGACGCGAATTGCTTAAAAATACCGTCCAAGA
>JBBUEG010000079.1:6490-9672 GCA_038056985.1 Patescibacteria group bacterium
TTATAAAATTGATAAAATAATTATTGGCGGGTCTGGCAGGAATCGAACCCACGTCTGCGGTTTTGGAGACCGCGGTCCTACCATTGAACGACAGACCCTAAATTAATTCGCAAAATCTGCTCTTATTATACTAAACCAAAAGGCCGCAGGCAATATCCCGCGGCCGAATACGGCATTAGGGTTTTTTTGTCCTTATTTCGTTTCTTTGTGAGATACATGTTTTTTGCACCACGGACAGTGCTTTTTGAGTTCCAGCCGCGTTTTGATTTTTTTGATATTCCTGGTCGACCAGTAATTGATGCGGTGGCAATTGGTGCATTCAAATTTAATAAGATTGTCTTGGCTCATAATTCCGCTGATTTTATAAGTAATACTTGATTATTGTAATACAACTTTGCAATAGTGTCAAGACGCCGATACCTTATCCCCGATTTCTATGCCGAATTCATCGGCCTGACCGGCGTTGATTTCCAAAACCATATCGGCCGGTTCCTTGGGGCTGTAATATAGAGGCCGCAGGCCGTCTTTCAAGGGTGGAGCATTTTTGGTAATATCAATTACGATATTGTCTCTGATCCAAATCATATCCAGCGGAAAATTCATTCCCTTCATCCAAAATGATTCCCTAGACGGCGGATCAAAGAAAAAAATCATTCCCTTGTCTTTTCCCAGCGACTCGCGATAAGAAAGCCCCCGCGCTTTTTGCATCAGAGTCTCGGATTTTTCAACTTCCCAATCGCTACCCCCGATAGATATTTTTGCTGTTTTTAGAGAATTTTCTTTATTGGGGCGAGAAGTAATGATAAAAAACAAAACAATCAAGCCGATTCCGATAATTGCCATTATGCCGATAATAATATAAACACTTTTCATATTAATCTTGCGATAATCTAACGATTCTCAAAAAAATAATTCCACCATTTTTGCGGATTGGATGATTGCCGAGCCGATTCATCTGAAATTTCATCGCTTGAAAGACTGGACTTGCCGGCCGGTTTGTCTGAAAAAATAATTACATTTTCTCCGTCTTTGACTAAGCCCAATTGGCGCTTGGCTTCCAATTCTTGAAATTCCGGAGTCTGAATATAGGACAGGGATGATTTCAGCTCGCCATTTTTTGACTCCAAATCACTGATCGTTCGCTTTAATTCATTGACTTCCGTATCAATTGCCCGCTCGCGCAAATATTCGTTCAGCGCCGCCCACCCGAAAAAGAAAAACAAAACAACTCCGCCGGCCAAAAACAGCGGTGAAGATAAAAAAGAAGAGGATTTATTAATTAATGATTTTCTGGACACAATTTAAATTTACGACTCTTTGGTAATTTCACTGACTATCTCTTTTAATTTTTTCTTTCCCCAAACTTTTTCCAAATCTTCCAGCACTCTTCTTCCTTCCATAAACACTTGTTCCGATTGGGTTGAATTTCCAGCTGATTGTTTCTTTAAGAATTCTCCCTGGAGTTTTACAATGGCGCCTTGGAGCCTTTCCGGACGCCTGATGCCGTCAATTTCTATTGTTTCATTATTAGCGGCCGTCTGGACCACCAAAGTGCCGAATCGGAATAGCGTGGGCAAAATGCCTTTAATTGCAAAGCTCACATCTTGAATATTACTGTAATAGACTTCCGAAACCACGCGATGAAATATTTTTTTCTGATCAACATCAATCAAGCGCTGATCAGTGACTATTAGCGTATTGCGGTACCACAAAAACCAAGTACGGAAAGTCAGAAATACCCCGATCAAAAAAGGGGCCGCGAAACCAATCAGACCCCAAAAGCGAAATTGCAAAAGCGGATAAAGAAAGAAAAAGGGGCCGACGATAAATATCAAGGAAAAAATAATGGGCAGCCAATATTTCACGGGGTTGGCCCGGATGATTTGACGAACCTCCTCATCTTCGCGTACAATGGAGGATAGCAATTTAGACATAAACTTTTTTATACTTATGAAAAAGAAAAAATGGCAAAAAATAGTCTGGATCATTATTGTCGCCATTGCCACAATATCAATGGTGCTTTTTACAATCCTGCCGGCCTTTGTATAAAACCGTGAGGCTTTACGGCTCTATGGCTTTTACGGCTATCGCTTTAGTATCGCCATATACGCTTCGGGCGGAATATCCACCTTGCCCATCGAGGCCATTTTGGCTTTTCCTTTCTTCTGTTTTTCCAAAAGCTTCATTTTGCGCGTATAATCCCCGCCGGACATTTTGGCTAACACATCTTTGCGCAAAGCCGGAATTTTGGCCGAGGCGACAATTTTACCGCCAATCGCTCCTTGTATTTTTATTTCAAAATTCTGCCGCGGCAAGACTTCGGCCAAGCGGTCAACAATGGATCGCGCCACCTGATAAACCGTGTCTTCCCACACTATGGCCGAAAGCGGCTCAATTATTTCTCCGCCCGCCAGGATATTAAGCTTCACGACTTTTGTTTTTTCGTACCCGACAAAATCGTAATTGATTGAAGCGAATCCGGAAGACGCACTTTTTATTTTATCATAAAAATCTCCCAAAAGCGACACCAATGGCATTTTGTAATGCAGAATCACGCGCCGCGCCTTGACGCCCTGATTGGCCGCCGGAGATTCTTTGATTGAATCCAAATACTCCATTCCGCGATACTCGGCTTTGGCATTGGTGCAAACGCCCATAATTCCGCCGATGTAATTTTCCGGAATCACGATATCCACCAATATCCACGGTTCTTCCACTTTTTCAATGACTGTCGGATCGGGCAATTCCTGGGCACTCCTCACTATGATATTTTTATCGGGCGTTCCCCGCTTGTACACATAATACGCAACACTCGGCACGGTCATAATCACATCCATATTATGTTCTCGCAAAAGCCGTTCGCGAACGATCTCCACATGGAGCAATCCCAAAAATCCGGCGCGAAAACCGAATCCCAGGGCCGGCGAATGTTCCGGCTCGTATTGCAAAGACGCGTCTGATAATTTCAATTTTCCCAAAGCATCGCGCAAACGATTAATGTCATCTCCCTCTTTTGGGTAAAGTCCGGTAAAAACCATCGGCTTGAGGCTCCTATATCCGGCCAAAGCCGAAGTATCTTGGCCGCCGATCGGAGGCTTCTCAATAACCGTATCGCCCACGCGCACATCCGTAATTTCTTTAATGCCGGTCACCACATAACCAATTTCGCCGCTTTTTAAATC
>JBBUEG010000080.1:0-1578 GCA_038056985.1 Patescibacteria group bacterium
GGTATTGTTCATTTTATAAAGGCAATTCACAAAATACTGATATTATTAAAGCTCTGTCCCGCCCAAGTGATAATGTCATAGGGCGGGCAAAATAGAAATGTCATAGTTAACCGATCTTGTGCCATAATCGGTCTAAATTAAAAACATTAATTTAGACAACGATATGGACCAAAATCAATTGGTAACTATGACCAAAAAAGAAGCGCTAAGATACGATATTATTAAAGATTTGCTGGCTCAAAAGATTGACGGCACGGAAGCCGCCCGGGAGCTTAATCTGTCCGTCCGGCAAACCAAACGGTTGAAAGCGGCGGTTAATCGTTTGGGCGTTAAAGGAATAATCCACGGCAATCGCGGCCGCCAAAGCAATCGCCAAATTGATGAAGGCATAATCGGCAAAGCCAAAGAATATCTGAAAAAAACCTATCACGATTTCAATCCTCTTTTGGCTCAAGAACATTTAAGAGATGATTGTAAGATTCGGTTAAGCAAAGAGACCGTCCGACAGCTAATGATTAAAGAAAGATTGTGGCGCCCCAAAAAGAAGATGGATACCAAAAAGCATTTCTGGCGGGAAAGGAAAGACAACTGCGGCGAGATGCAGCAATTTGACGGCAGTTATCATCATTGGTTTGAGGGGAGAAACGAAGCGGTCATCGGCTTGGAACAATGCCTGCTCTTGTCCGTTGACGACGCCACGGGCAAGATCACCGGAGCCGTCTTTGAGGACAACGAGAGCGTCAAGGCAGTCTTTCGATTCTGGAAAGAATACTTTTTAACCAACGGCCTGCCAAACGCCATATATTTGGACAAATTCAGCACTTACAAGGTTAATCACAAGAACGCCGTTGACAACCTTGAGCTGATGACCCAATTTGAACGAGCAATGAATCAGCTGGGCGTCCGAGTCATCCACGCCAACAGCCCGCAAGCCAAGGGCCGAGTAGAGAAAATGAACGGCACGCTCCAAAGGAGGTTGGTTAAAGAAATGAGATTAAGCAATATTAATACCATCAATGAGGCGAACACCTTTTTAAAAGAAACATTCATCCCCAAATTCAACCGGCAGTTCGCGGTTGTTCCCAAAAAGGAAAATGATCTGCATCGGAAGTTGGACAATCCGAAAACAAACGAACTGGATAAAATATTGTCCATTCAATCGGAAAGAAGAGTCAATAATGATTATACGATTCGATTCAAAAACAGTTATTACCAATTAAACGAAACTCAACCGACCGCGGTTTGTAAAAAAGACGCGGTCGTCATCGAAGAACGTTTAACCGGCGAGATTAAAATATCTTTAAGAGATCATTATCTGAAGTATTCTCGTTTGCCGGAGAGGCCGAAAAAAGAGATTAATGTCAAGCTCGCGGCTTTAACGATAAGACCGCCAATCAGTTGGAAGCCGCCCGCCGATCACCCATGGAGAAAATCGTTTTTATTCAATAAATCAGCCCGAGGCTGATCGGCCTTGGGCCGAAAACAGCCGATTTTATCGGCTGCCAAACGGGGCTGATGAAGCAAGGTATGACATTTTAACTTTGCTCGCTGCTATGACATTTCTATTTAGCCTTGACA
>JBBUEG010000081.1:0-1039 GCA_038056985.1 Patescibacteria group bacterium
TATTACAAAATGGATACGGTGATTCTTTCTCTTTCCTGGCCGGCGGAAACAGTGGGGCTTTACGGCGCGCCGTATAAAGTGCTGGAAGTGCTCATTACTTTCCCTGCGATGTTTGCCGGCCTCATCACTCCCTATTTTGTAAAGACTTACGCGGAAAAAAATTACGAAAGATTTGAAAAGCTCCTTTCCCGCGCCGTGGAAGTGATGGCGATGATTGCCATTCCAATGGCCGTCGGTACATTATTCTTAGGCAAAGAAATAATGATTTTGGTAGGAGGCTCTGAATTTGCCGAATCTGGAAATATTTTAAAAATTTTGATGTTTGCCGCGGCCGCAATTTTCATCGGCAATTTATTCGCCAATACCGTGGTGGCGATCGGCAAGCAAAAAAAAATGTTGTGGGTCTATGTGGCGGTGGCGCTGGTTTCTTTAGGGCTTTATCTTTATTTTATCCCCCGATATTCATATTGGGCCGCGAGTATTTTGACCGTTGTTTCGGAAACAATCGTAATGTGCTTAGGAATTTATATCGTACTTTCCACGACAAAAGCGCACATTGAATTGAGCGGCATTTTTAAAATAATAATTTCGGCCGCAGTTATGGGCCTGTTTTTACACCTCGTCAAGCTACCGCTCATCCTCGCCCTCCCCACCGGAGCGATTGTATACGGCTCAATGCTATTTTTAACCAAAGCCATTACCATTCAAACGCTGAAAGAAATATTTTCATCTCAAAAGAAGGAGCTTTCCGGAGAATAAAAATCCTTTGATTAAACCCCTAAAATCGCATATACTGACTATATGAAGAAATCAAATTCAATAGTATTATTCAATCAAAGACAAGTTCGTCGTCATTGGGATGAGGAAAAAGAACTCTGGTTTTTTTCAATTGTGGATGTAATAGAAATTCTCACCGAAAGCATAAACCCTAGAAAATATTGGAGTGTATTAAAAACAAGGCTAAAACAAGAAGGAAGTGAGATGGCTACAAATTGTAGTCAGCTGAAATTATTAGCTTCTGATGGTAAAAAATATCTTA
>JBBUEG010000082.1:0-3469 GCA_038056985.1 Patescibacteria group bacterium
TTTAGAAATTTTCTTGGACGGACTATTTTTTCTGGACGGCGAGACGGAATCGGACAATTGCCGGACAGTGAGGCGATCGCGCAAAATAATCTCGGCGTATTCAAGCTGCTTGGACGGCTCGGCGATTCCCAAGAGAATTTTGCCGTGGCCTTCGGAGAGCTTTCCGGTTCGGATATATTCTTGAATTTTTTCCGGCAATTTAAGAAGCCGCAAACTATTGGCGACCGATTCACGCGATTTGCCCACTCTTTTGGCGACATCTTCTTGTCCGTAGCGAAATTCATCCACCAATCTCTGATAAGATTTAGCTCTTTCAATGGGATTTAGGTCTTCCCTCTGGACATTTTCAATGATCGCTATTTCAAGCTTGTCTCGGCGGCCCAGCTCTTTTAGAACAACCGGCACTTCGATAAGGCCGGCTTGCTTGGCGGCGCGCAAACGCCTTTCTCCTGATATTAATTCATAAGATCCGTCGCCGTCTTTTGACGCTACCAATGGCTCAATGATTCCGTGCACGCGGATTGAATCGGCCAGTTCTTCCAATTTTTCCGGATCAAATGTTTCGCGCGGCTGATAAGGATTGCGCCTAATTTTATCAATCGGAATAACCAAGGCGCCGTTTCCTTGCGGTTCGGGATAGGCCGGTTTGATCGGCTGCCCTGAATTTGTTTTAACGCCCAAAAGAGATCCGAGGCCCCTCCCAAGCGATTTTTGCGCTGTAGGCATATATGCTTTATTTCGTTGCCTTTATTTTACCATAGACTCAAATCAAAGACAAATAGTTATAGTGCGAATTAATAATTGATAATAAATTTTGCTTTTTAAAGCCAATTTAGTATAATTAACACATTATGAAAAAGGAAACAGTTAAAATAACCACTGTCGCTTTTCTTTCATTTATTGTGCCATTTTTAGGGTTTGCCTTTTTGCGCCAGACTTGGCTTGGCGGCCTGTCTTTTCACAGCCACGGCGTTCATACCGCGGTCTTGACTCTTATCGCCATACTTGCGTTTTACGCCTGCTTGACCGCGTACCGCGCTTATGAAAAGCGCAAAGACGCGAGAATTTTTTTTATCGCCTTAGCTTTTTGCGTTTTCGGATTTTCTTTTCTATTGCACGGCATTTCCGTGCCTGATTTTTCCGTATTTAACGAGGAAATATTTGACATTACCGAGCATTATGGGCTATTTTTGGGATCGCTCACTCTTTTATTGTTGATTATTCCTTGGAGTGCTTGGAAGCCGAAGATCTATAATAATCGGAGAATTATCTTGATGAGCTTGGCGGCTTTTTTATGGGCGGGATTCGCCTCGCTCATTATCTTTCCCCAAGCGGCGGAATTTCTGTACGGCGCGGTTGATTTTTTTATAATTCTTACGGGTGTTATAATTTTTATAATTTTGTCATTTCTTATATTCAAATACCGCGAACAAAAAAACACCATATTGATTTACCTGATTATCGCTTTTTCAATTTTGTTGAATGCCGGAATAATTCCCGTCTTCTACGAAGAATGGGATATTATTTGGTGGTATTTTCACGCGATATTTTCCGCGTCTTTTGTCGTCATATTGATCGGCCTCAAAGCGGTTCGCAAGCAAGAGGGACTGGAGACCGCTTTGGGAGAATTGCCGCTTTATGTCAAAATCGGCACAAAATTGATCGCTTTTATGATCCTCCTTTCGGTAATTCCTTTGGTGATTACCGGTTTTTTGGTTTTTTACCAATCAAAAAACGCCTTGGAAAAGCAAATTTTTGACGATTTGCAAGCGCTGGCTTCGTCAAAACAAGGCCAGATATTCGCTTACTTGGACGGCGTAGAATCGCGGACAAAGGATTTTTCCTCGGACGGTTTTATCAGGGACAGTCTGCGGGATATTATAAATACGCGCTCGTCCGATGCGGCGGCTTTACTGGACCGCCACCTGATTTATAATAAAAAATCATTGGATGAAAATATTATCGGGATTTTTATTATTGACGGCAACGGCGCCATTGTTTCGTCAACCGATTCTGCGGAAATTGGAGATAATGAAGCGGATGACGAGTATTTTCAGCAGGGATTACGGCGGATGTATATAGCCGAAGTTCCTTTGGAAGGAAAGCACTTCCAAACCGCCAATGAAAGGCGATTGCTGGCCGCTACCAATTTGACCGACAAGACTACCGGCGACACTTTGGGGGTTTTGGTGATTTTTTTCAAAATGGAAAAGCTGCAAAAAATATTGTCCGGAAGTTTCCAAGCGGGCGGCGGTTTTGAAGCGAATTCCGGCGATGAAGACAAAAACATTGAAGTCTATGTGGTTGACAGCCAAAAAAGAATTTTTGTCCATCCGTCAATTTTGGAGCCTAAGAACAATTCTACTGATTTTAGCGAAATAATCGCGGACACGGTACCGGTTAATAATTGTCTTGCGAAAAATAACAGGTATGCCGGAATCTATTCAAATTACTTGGATAAAAAAGTAATTGGCGCGTCAATGTGCGTCAAAGACCGCGGCTGGGTCATCTTGGTGGAAAAAGACCAGAATGAGGCTCTTCAGCCGATTTTTGAGCTGGAACAGAATTTAAGCTTGATCATTCTTTTCGCTATTCTTTTGGTGATTTTCATCGGATTGTATTTTTCCGGTCGTTTAACCAAGCCGATTGAGTCGCTGACCCAAGCCGCGCAAAAAATAAGCAAGGGAGATCTGAATAAGCGCGCGATCGTGGCTTCAAACGACGAAGTGGGGGTTTTGGCACGGTCATTCAATCAAATGGCCGATAATTTGGTCAGAGAAAAAGAATTTCCCGAAATGATCATTCGCTCCATGGGCGATTGCCTGATCGCGGTTGATCCGTCGTTTAAAATTATCAAAGCCAATCAAGCGGCGCTGGATCTTCTGGAATACCAAACGGACGAGCTTTTGCGCCAATCAGTTGAAAAAATTTTTGAGTCGGAAGTGCGGCCTTTGGTTGAAAACAAAAAATTCGCGGAATTGTTCAAATTCGGATTTTCCAAAGATGTGGAGATAAATTATTTAACCAAAACCGGAAAGAAGATTCCCGTCTCAATCTCGGCCGCGGCCATGCAGGACAAGAAAGGAAAAATAATGGGCATAGTATTCGTGGCAAAGGATATGCGAATCTATAAAGAGGTGGACCGCGCCAAATCCGAATTTATCGCCATTGCCGCGCACCAGCTCCGCACTCCCCTGTCAATCGTCAAATGGACTTTTCGCATGCTTTTGGATCGCGATTTCGGAGTGCTCAATCAAGACCAGGATAAAGTATTGGGCGACGGCAGCAGTGTGGTGGAAAATATGATCAAGCTTGTATCGGATCTTTTGGATGTGGCCAGGATTGAGGAAGGCCGCTTTAGCCTGAAAATAGTACCCGTAAAAATTGAAAAAATACTGCAGGAAATAGCCGATACTTACAAGCCTAAATTGGACGAAAAACGAATGGAATTTAAAATAATAACGCGCGG
>JBBUEG010000083.1:0-4262 GCA_038056985.1 Patescibacteria group bacterium
GACCTAAAATCTCAATATCCGATTCTTTGGCCAAGTCATTATTTTTATCAATCCATGCATTGGCGGCGTTTTCCGCCGCTTCGTATTTTTTATTTTGAATAATAAGTTTTAAAATCGCGCTAAACGGCGGATAATTCGCCTCCTTGCGCGATTCTAATTCTTGCTGTAAAAAATCCGCGCGATTTCTTTGCCAAATAATGAAAGCTTTATGCTCCGGCGCCATAGTCTGGACAAGCAAATCGGCCTCCGGCGCCAAAGACATCAGACTGCATAAAAGTTGGCCGAATCGTTCGGTGGATCTAAATTGCGGAGAAAAAAGCGTGCCGTCCGTAGAAATTAGCCCGATCAATCCGATATTGGAAAAATCCAAAGAATCTATGGCATACGGCGTGCCAATGACGATTTCCGGACGATCATTGGCGCTGTCTTGATTTAATTGCGGCTCCTTGGTGATTTGCCGAATTTGCGCATCGGGAAAAAGCTTGACCGCCGCTTCATAAATTTTCTTGATTCCGGCGCCTCGGTATTTCAAGCGAGAGCCTTGGCAAGCCGGACAAAATGGCGTACCGGCCTGTTTGAGTCCGCACCGAAAACAAACAAGCGCCTCGTCCATCATTCGCTCGTTGACAATGCTCAAAGGAATGGCGCAATTGGGGCAGGCGGGCGACCAGCCGCAATCCGCGCAAACCAACATTGCCGATTCTCCGCGGCGGCCGGCCAGAATAAAAATATTTTTTCCGTTATCCAATTCATCTTTTATGGCGCTCTCCATTTCAAAATGAAAGGGGTAAGTCGCTCGCCAAGATTCGGGATGCCGCGTATCAAGGATTTTGATCCGATCTTCGGTCTGACTGAAATTATCGCCGCTTGTAAATTTAATTTTTTTATCAAGCGCTGCGGAAAATCTTTCAATAGACGGGAGTGGGGAAGTATATAATATTTTTATCCGCTTATCGCGCTTTTGTAAAAATTCCGCCGCGTCAATCGGGTGATAGCGCGGATTCGGCTCTTCTTGCCGGTAATCCGGCGATTCCTCTTGATCAATGATTATGGAGGAAAGATTGGCAAACGGCGCGAAAAGAGCCGGCCGCGTCCCCAGAATTATTTTAGCCTCATTGCTTTTTATACGCCAAAAAGCGTTTTGCAAAGCGCTCTGTTTGATTCCGGTTGATTGGTAAATTTCAGTGCGTTTTTTAATCTTATCCGGCAGGCTGTCGTAAAATCGACGCAAAAGAACCAATCGCGGAAAAAGAATGAGCAGCTGATTTTTACCTTTTGCGAATTCGGTTGCGATTTTTTTATATTCTTCCAAAATATTTTCCCGGCTATCATATTGAATAAGATGCGATTGGCTTTTAAACCAAGGGTGTTTAACTGCTTGAATCTTAAATCTTGAATCTTGAATTTTTTTGTTTGCGCGCGACAGATTATCAAAAAATGACTTGGAGGTAAATGGAAAAAACATCTTAATGATTATGGAACGGGCGGTGGCGTAATTTCCCGCCATCCAATAAAAAAGATCGATTTGCTCTTCGGTCAAAGATCTTTCAATGATTATTTTATTTATCGCGCGCAGCTTATTGGCCGGTACATAGCTGGCATCTTTAAGTCTATCCGCAAATCCCAAAACATTTTTTTTTCTAAACGGAACTGAAACAATAGAGCCGGCGCTCAAGCCGACTTCCAAATTTTTTGGGATTTTATAATCAAACGCCTCCATTGTCCTGGGCAGGCGAATGAAAGGAATCACTTCAGCGATCATAGAATTACTGAATAATGTCAATCATTTCTCCGGTTTCGTGCAAGTCCAACACCTTATCAGTCGTCCAGATTATATTTTTCCACTTGTAGCCGAGCCCATTGAAAGCCTCGCGATTGGCAATGGGCCGCTTTTGTCCGTTTGACACCACATAAACGCTGCGATTAAGCGATTTAGGATCTTTCGTGGCAATAATTTCTCCGTCGCGGAATTTAACGGGCTCTCCTTTTTCATAAAGAGATAATTCTTCAATAGAGCTTTGCATAATGGGCCTTCCCGAAAATCGCGACAGCATTATATCTTTTGACCAAAGCGGGCTTTTTATTCCGTTTTCCACATACCACACGCCTTTGGTTTCCGGATCTTTCAATAGCGCGCCTTGCGGATAAGCTTTTTCAAGGGTAATAGGGGAGCCCTTAGGGTACCACTTTACATCGTCCTCGTCTCCGTCAATCAGCTCCTCGGGATTAAAGCCCAAATTTCTGAATACTTCGCGCGAGGCGATCGGATGCTTCACATTGTCCACCAACAGATAAATTCCGCCAGTCGGCATTTTGATAAGAGAGTAGTTTGAATATTTGATGGGCGCGCCGGTATCATATTTATTAAGATCAGTGGTCGTCACTTTAATCACCTTATCCGAATCATAGTTTGATAAAAACGCCGATTTGTTCAAAAAAGGCCGGCGCTTTCCGCCCTCAATCAGCCAAATGCCGGCTTGTCCGTCAATTTGAAGAAGCGTACCGTCCGGATAATTTTTCACAAACCATTGATTCCAAAATTTGGAGAAATTTTGATTTCCGTGCAAATGCGGAGTGTAATTGTAAAGATTGGCCGTGGCTTGATTTTTCATTGTGACGGAAGTTCCGTCAATATTGTGAGTCCGAGCTACTTGATGACGGAATTCGTTCGGATGATCAAAATAATAGCGAATCCGAGCGGCCGCGGAATTTATTTGATTGACGAATCCTTTATATTTTTGAATAGCCGGATCGCTTTTTGAGCAACTGTCGCACACCGCGTATCCCATAGCCCAATCAAGCTGATTTTTGGAAGGGCTCGGATCTTCAATCAAGCTTTGTTCTTTTTGCAGAGTCACCAAAAGCACTTTTGGATTGATCCGGCTGGCCTGCCCGGCCGCATAAATAATTTCCGATACTTTTTTAGAAACCCGGCCCGCGCCATTTACAACATCAAAAACCAGATCCTTCAAAGCGCCGGTATGCTGTGCCAAGAATCGGTCAATCGTGGAGACCGAAATTGCTTTACTGTCCTGCATATCGCGGTCCGAGATAATATTGCCAAAATCAAAAGCGGCCTTTGCTGGTTGTGAAAATAACAAAAGGAACAAACAAAATGCGGCGATTTTTGCTATTAAATTCATAGACTTCCATTATAGCAAAAAAAGGCTATGCCGGCAATGGAAAAGTTATTTTCTTTCCGTCCGAATCAATGATTATCGCCGAACCATTTTTGATTTTTCCTTCAATTATTTGCAGAGCGATTTCGTCAAGAATTTGCGATTGAATCAGCCGTTTCAGAGGCCGGGCGCCGTACAGCGGATCAAAACCGGTTTTGGAAAGAAAAATTTTCGCTTTTGGAGTAATATCAATTATGATTTGTTTTTCCTCCAATCGTTTGGCTAGATTCATAATTTGCAGATCAACGATTTTTTCAATTTCCTTTTCGGAAAGCGGATGAAATATTACTGTCTCATCTATGCGATTGATAAATTCCGGGCGAAGCATTGAGCGCAAAAGCTCCATAACTTGCGTCTTGCGCTTTTCCCAAGATTCTCCGCTTTGCAGAATATCCGAGCCGATATTTGATGTCATTATTAGAATCGTATTTTTGAAATTTACGGTGCGTCCTTTGCCGTCAGTCAATCGGCCTTCGTCGAAAACCTGCAAAAACAAATTCAAAACTTGCGGATGCGCTTTTTCTATCTCATCAAGCAAAACCACGCTATAAGGGTGTCGCCTGATATTTTCAGTCAATTGTCCGCCTTCCTCATAGCCAACATATCCCGGAGGAGAACCGATCAATCGCGCCACTGAATGCGCTTCCATATATTCTGACATATCCGCGCGAATAATGGCCTTTTCGTCATTAAAAAGCTGTTCGGCCAATGCTTTGGCGGTTTCCGTCTTGCCGACTCCGGTCGGGCCTAGAAACAGAAATGCACCGATCGGCCGATTTTGTTCCGCGATTCCGGCGCGCGTGCGCCTAATGGCATTGGCTACGGCGGCCAGCGCTTCTTTTTGTCCGATTACGCGCTTAGCTAATTCTGATTCCAAATGCGCAAGCTTGGCGATTTCGCTCTCCAACATTTTAGAAACCGGAATGCCGGTCCAGCGCGAAACCACTTGTGCTATGTCTTCAGCCGAGACTTCTTGCTTAAGAAGCCTGGAAGTTTTCTGTAATTTTTCCAATTCTTTATTTTGCTCGGAGAAAAGTTTTTCAGTGGCAGGAATTTCCCCGTACTTTAATTGCGCGGCTTTAT
>JBBUEG010000084.1:0-2018 GCA_038056985.1 Patescibacteria group bacterium
TTTTAATTCCTGCATTAATATTTTAAATTCATGCGTCAATTCTTCCACCCTTTCTTTGTCTTTTTCCCGTTCGGCTTTGGAAATTTTATCCCGAAGATTTTTTATTTGGCGGCGCGTGAATTCGCGCAAAATGACCTGCATCCGCTCCACCGCGTCTTTTTCCAATTCCGCGTCTTTTTTAATGGAAAATTCCTTTTCATAACAAAGCACCGCCTCCGAGGCGAGCGGCGCTAAGTCCGGGTGATGAATTGATAAAAACTTGGTAAAAGAAGCAAAAAAATCATTTTTAAAATCCGCGCCATGAATTGCGGTATTATAATACGAAACGATTTCTTTGTAAAGGCCGGCAAACCGGCTGTTGGAAAAATTTTCCGGCAGCAATTTTTGCTCGGCCGCTTTTATAAAATCCGAGCGGCCCATAATTATGCCGAGCAACTCTTTGGAAATTTTTTCTTCGCGCGAAACCGGAGGCGCTTTACTGCTGCTCTTAGAAAGATTGTAAACAATCGAACGGCTTTGAATCGGCGCGGCCTTTATTTTATCCATTGCTTCCCGCAAGGATTTTTCATCCACATTGACTAAGCGGGAAAGCTCTTTCAAAAAATGCGATTTCTCTACGGGACTAGAAATATCTTTGATAGCCGGCAAAAGGATTTTAGTGATTCCTTTTTTTCCTTCCAAAGTATCGGGCGGAAATTTCTCAAGCGCCAATTTAAAAAAATATTCCATCATCGGCAGGGCGTTTTTCTCCGCGTTTTTGAAAATCTCCGGATCCTCCCGCACCGCTTCGTCCGGATCAAGGCCCGGCGGCAATGGCAAAGCGTAAAATTCCAAATCAGTTTTCAAACAATCGCGAAAGGCGCGCTTGGTCGCCTCAACGCCGGCCGCATCCGGATCAAAGCACAGAATCCATTTTTGCGCGTAGCGCGCGAGCAAGGAGAATTGTTCCACGGTCAGGGCCGTCCCTCCGGAGCAAACGGCGTTCGCGAATCCGGCTTGATGCAATCCCACTGCGTCCATATTGCCCTCAACGATTATTCCCAATCCCGATTTTCTTATGGCGACCTTGGCCTGATCCAATCCGTAAAGAATAAATCGCTTGTGGTAAATTTCCGTTTCCGGAGAATTGACATACTTTCCGCTCTTGTCTTCGTCTTTTTTATACGACGGCAAAAAATCCGCCACCCGGCCGGTGAAGCCGACCACTTGCCCGTGATGATTGGCAATAGGAAGCATCACCCGTCCGCGAAAACGATCGTAAATGCCGCGTTGGCCTTTGATCCCGAGCCCTGCGTCAATAATCTCTTTTTCAGAAAATCCCACCTTGCGCAAATAAGCGGACAAATTATCCCACGAATCCCTGGCCCAGCCGAACCTGAATTGTTTGATCGTTTCATCGCGCAATCCCCTCTTACCTCTTAAATATTCCAAAGCCGGTTCAGCGTCTTTTTCCCATAAATTTTTCTCAAAAAATCTCGCGGCTGTTTCTTCCACGGCCAAAAGCTTGGTGCGCTGATTTGACGCAGTCGCATCTTCGCGCTTTAAAATCACTCCGGCTTTTTTGGCCAAGATGCGCAAGGCTTCGGGAAATTCCACTCCGTCAATTCTTTTAATAAATTCAAAAACATCTCCGCCGAGGGAACAGCCAAAACAATGCCAAATTTGCTTATCGCGCGAAACAAAAAAAGAAGGCGACTTTTCATTATGAAACGGGCAAAGCGCTTTAAAGCTCTGGTGTCCGGCCGGCTTCAATTGAATATACTCGCCGATCACTTCCGCGACATCCAGCCGCGATTTGATTTCATCTATTTGGGAGGACATAATTTATTAATTCAAAGTTCAAATTACAAAGTTAAAAATTACGGTTCAGAATAAATATTTTAAGCAAATAAACTTTGAACTTTTAACTGCAACTTTGAATTTTAAACTTTGAACTTTAAATTAACACTATCACTTCCCCATCTTCCCTCACTTCCAATGCCCCTTCCGTAATCGGTATTTCCTTCTTATTGCCGGAA
>JBBUEG010000085.1:0-1062 GCA_038056985.1 Patescibacteria group bacterium
GTTCCATTAGTTTCTATTTCTACCGCTCCCACGCCTTCTTTTAGAATAACGGTCTTTTTCACTTATCTCACCTCCTTTGCCTCGCCATAGCTATCAGCGCAGGCGGGCTTTGCGATATTTAAGGCCGACAGTTGTTTATAACTCTGCCGACCGTTGTTATAATTCCTAGCGAGGAGCAAAATGAGAATTTGTTTTCATTTTGTCCGAGCGACGGAATTTCAAGCGCCGTGACAGCGTTTATTATTACCCGCAAAAGCTTTCTGTCTTTACATCCGCCTTGAATCCGGCGGCTTCCAAAAACGCCAACAACAATTGATAATCCTCGTTCTTTGAGTAATCAATAACTGTCACGCGCTTGCCGCGGATATTAATTCGCAGAAAATCAGGAACGGGATTCTTCTTTTCCCGGGATGTATTCGGTCTCTTTTTCCTGTTTGTTATCGGAATGCTTGACATTGGTCTTCACCCCCATTTTTTCCAAGAATATCCGGAACGCGTTTTCTTCATCCGAACAGCTGTCGCCGGCAAATCCTTCAAAATCCAGATTAATTTTTTTCCCTACGATTGACGCAGTCACTTTCTTCATTGTTTCACCCCCTCAATAAAAATCGCCGGATCGCTGCCCACGGTGGTTTCTGATATCTTAATCCGGTATCCGAGAATCTGCAAGAAGGCTTTTACTATTTCCTGCAAAAAGATCTTTTCAAAAAGATCCTGAAGCCGCTTGGCTTCTTCTTCCGATCCCGATCTATTGCCGTCGGCCGCAAATTTAATTTTACCGTTATTGACCATTACGCCCAGACCGGTCGGTAATTTATCAGTCTTTAATACACCGACAATTTCCATTCCATGGTAGTCGCTTGTGTAAGTAGCGCCGTCAATTGATGCCTGATTATCCGTCTGAATACCGCCATCCTTTAGGCGCTGAATTGATTTTTTGACGCATTCCGTAATAATTGGCGTTGAATCAATATTTTCCAGCCATTTGGCAAGATCGGGGTTCTTTGCCGCAAATTTCAGCGACAAATCGTTAATGATTTCTGAGACTCCCAACTGCGCTTC
>JBBUEG010000086.1:0-4846 GCA_038056985.1 Patescibacteria group bacterium
TTTACCAAATTGATCAAATCAGAGGATGCCCGCATTGATTGGCTAAAATCGGCCGATGAAATTGATCGGCAAATCCGCGCTTACCATCTTTGGCCAAAAGCGCATACCGCTTGGCAAGAATCGCCGGATGCGCGTCCCCTGCGAATAAATATACTAAAAGCAAGTAAAGTTGAATCGGCGCAAGCCCGTAAACCGGGCGCGGTCATATCGTTTGGCTCGGCTTTTGCCGTAGCGGCAGGCACAGACCTAATAGTTCCGGAAATAATCCAAATGGAAGGGCGTAAAGAAATTGACGCCGCTTCAATGTTACGCGGGCATCAAAATTTTATCGGAACTATTTTACTATGATTGTCCAAGAATTGAACGCGGAAGAAAAAAAACGCTATCGCCGCTTGGAATACATCCCGGGAATTCTTATTTGGACCACATTCGCGGCCGTGATAATTTTATCGTTTGTTCAGCCGTATTGGGCCATCATTTTTATCATCGCTTTTGATCTTTATTGGATGATGAGGATTTTTTATCTTTTGGTTTATCTTTTGACATCATATAAAAGGCTTAAGGAAAATATTAAAATTGACTGGATGAACCAATTGCGCGATTTACAGGATTGGGAGAGGGTCCGCCATCTGATTGTTTTGCCGACATATAAAGAAGAATTTGAAATAATTGACGGCACTTTCGAGGCATTGATCAAATCAAGGTATCCCTTGAAAAAAATGATCGCGGTGCTGGCAGGAGAAGAAAGAGACGAGGAAAATTTTAAAAAAATCGCTGCCCGAATTTCCGCCAAATACGGCGATTATTTCTACAAATTGCTGATTACCATCCATCCTAAAAATACTCCCGGTGAAGTGGCGGCCAAGGGGGCCAATATTCATTGGGCGGGACATCGAGCGCAAGAATTCATTGATCAAGCTAAAATTCCCTATCGCGACATAATAGTTTCGTGTTTTGACATTGATACGATCGTCCATAGGCAATATTTCGCGGCTTTGGCTTTTCAATACTTGACTCATCCGAATCCTTTGCGCACCAGTTTTCAGCCGATCGCCCTTTATAATAATAATATTTGGGATTCGCCGGCGCTTATGCGCGTCGTGGCTAATTCCACTTCATTTTGGCTCCTGACCGAGCTTGTCCGGCCGGAAAGGCTTTTTACTTTTTCCTCGCATAGTATGAGCTTCCAGGCCCTGGTGGATGTCGGATTTTGGGATAATACCATTGTCACCGAGGATTCGCGCATTTTTCTGCAATGTTTTTTGCGCTATGACGGAGACTACAAAGTGACTCCGCTGTATATGCCCGTCTCTATGGATACTGTCATGGGAAAAACTTTGCGCCGGAGCCTCGTCAATCAATACAAACAGCAAAGACGCTGGGCTTGGGGAGTGGAGCACCTTCCTTTTATGATCTGGAATTTTCGGAAAAATCCCAGCATATCAAAATCATTAAAGCTCCGCTATCTATGGATTTTGACCGAGGGTATGTATTCGTGGGCAACGGCGCCTATCCTGATTTTTATTTTAGGCTGGCTGCCGCTGGCCGTTTCCAATACTTTTTATAATAATATTTCCGGAAGCGTTTTGGCGCAAAATGCTCCTAAAGTTTTAGAAACATTAATGCGCATAGGAATGCTCGGGCTTTTCGCTTCGGCGATTATCTCCACCGTTCTTTTGCCGCCCAAGCCTTATACAAAGCGGCTCATCAAATACGCGGAAATGATTTTACAATGGATTCTTTTTCCCGTTTGTATGATCGCTTTCGGTTCAATTCCGGCCATTGAATCCCAAACGCGCCTGATGCTCGGCAAATACCTCGGCTTTTGGGTTACGGAAAAATCCAGAAAAGGCTTGACAAGGTAAAATATTTATGTTATTATGTCTTTGAAACTTGAAATTACGAAAAAATCGGCTAATTTCACAACGAAACAGCGCAAATGCGCCTCGATCTTGTAAAGAGCCAATACAAACGAATTTCAAGTCAAAGGTCGTTATTAAAAAATCTTTGACTATACGATAAAAAACTATGGGCTATCAAGATCAAGGCGCCGGGCGTCAAATGTTTGATGTTTCATCTTTGGGAATACAATGCGCAAGCTGTAGCACCAAAATCAATGAACTTCCGTTTGAACCCAAAAGCGATCGTCCTGTTTATTGCCGCGATTGTAATCGATCGCGCAATTCAGACAGACCGCAGCGCAACAATTTCCGACAAAATCAAAATTTTGGCGGACCGAGACAAACCTTTGATGTTTCTTCGTTAGGATTGAAGTGCGCTAATTGCCAGACCGGCATTACCGAGCTTCCTTTCGAACCGAAGACTGATCAACCGGTTTACTGCCGCGAATGCAATCGTGAAAGACGGCAAAATTTTCGCCGTTAATTTTATTCAATTTTTTTGAGTAAATAAAAACACCCCCGCCAAAAGCGGGGGTGTTTTAAATTGCGATACGGCGATATTCCGCTCTCCGCACGGAGCTCTTGTCAACGGATCAATGATCCAATCAACGAGCGCTCTGCATCACGCAGATCTTCAAGAAAATCATTTCTCTCGGTCATTCCCAAAAGGCTCAATAGATTTGCGGGATCCTTTGCGAGCCTCGGCCGGCAAAGAGATGTCCCGAATATGCTGATGCGATTGTAAGGAATGCTTTAAGAAATTTATTTCTTATTCCGAGAGCGGAATACTGCCGCATCAAATAAAATAACCAACCAGATTTTGTTTTATTGATAATAAACAAAATTTTGCAGTTGGTTTTTATTTCTTTAATTCAATTATAGATCTTCTTAAATCAATTTGTCAATACCCTAAAAGTGGATAATGAGTGGATAAATTGAGGATAAGTTGCTAAAATGAGTCAAAATTATTTTCTGCCACGACATCAATTGATTCGTAAAAGTCCTTGGGAATCTCCAATAAAAATTGTGACGGGGATCTCAGATGAGCAAAGCCTGACATAGTACTGCCCCCGGATATTGAATAAGTGAGATAAAGCTTTGATTTGGCACGCGTGGCTGCCACATAAAAAAGCCGCCTTTCTTCCTCCATTTCTCCTTCTTTTACCGCTCTGGGGTGAGGAAACGCGTCTGCCGTCATATTGATAATAAAAACAGCTTCCCATTCCAGGCCTTTGGCTTGATGAATCGTGCTTAAAATCAGTTTATCTTCGTCCTTATTTTCATCGCCGCGATCAACGGAAAATGATTCCTGCAATGTGATTTCCGCCAAAAAGGACTGCAATTTTTCATAGCGGCCGGCGAATTCGGCTAAAGTTTCTAGATCGGCCAAACGCTCGGCCGCGTTTGGGAATTCATTTTCCAAATATTCGCGATAATCGCCGGTAATCACGGCTTCAATCAATTCGCGCGGATTGTGTTCCTTTGCGATCAATTTTTGCAAGGTTTGCCTCAATTTTTGCCAACCATCAAAAGCTCGGCCGCTTTTTTTATCGCCTAAAATTTGCGCTGAAATAATTTCCGGTAAGTTCGCGTATTTTAAAATTTCCATCGTGATTTTTTTAGCTGCCACCTCGCCGATCCCTTCTTGATGAAGCAGAATCCTGTGCCAAGAAATTTCATCTTTAGCATTTTCAATCACTTTAAGATGCGCCAAAACATCCTTGATATGCGCGCGCTCAAAAAATCTTACCCCGCCGCGGTATTCATAAGCGATTTCGCGCCTGGTCAATTCAAATTCCAGTACTTGCGAGTGGTGTGAGGCGCGAAAAAGTACTGCCATTTCGGAAAAAGGCATTCCTTCGGCGCGCAATTCCAAAATCCGCTGGACAATGAATTCCGCTTCTTCGTCAGATGAAGATAATGCGGCCACCCACGGCAAATCTTGTGATTTCTTGACGCTTTTCAGATTCTTCGGGTATTGGCGCGAATTATTGGAAATAATCTTATTGGCCAGTCCCAAAATTTCCGGAGACGAACGGTAATTCGTTTCAATTTTGAAGGTCTTGGTTTTAGGAAAAAATTTCGGAAATAGCAAAATATTTTGGATCTCAGCGCCGCGAAAAGAATAAATGCTTTGCGCGTCATCCCCCACCACCAAAATATTTCCGTGATGACCGGACAGGCGCGTCACAATATCGGCTTGGAGGCGATTGGTGTCCTGATATTCGTCTACTAAAATATATTTAAACATCCGCGAAAGGCTTTCTCTCACCTCCGGCTTTGAATCAAGAAGCAAGCGCAAAAGCTCCAAAAGATCGTCAAAATCCACCAAATTGCTCTGCTTTTTCTTTTGCGCGAAAGCCGCGGCGATTCTCATTATGTCTCCTTGAATTGGCAAGAAATTCGGATAATACATCTCAAGAAGATTGTTTATCGGCATTCGGGTATTACGCGCCAGACTGATTATTGAGTGAAGGATCGAAGCGGACGGAAATCGGCCTTTGGGCGGATTTTGATACAAATCTTTTAAAACAATTTTTAAAAGAGATAGCGCGTCCTCCTGGTCAAGAATGGTGAAATTCGGCTCATAACCGATCGCTCTGGCGTATTTTCGCAAAAGTATGTGGGCAATGTGATGAAAGGTGCCGCCCCAAACGCCCTTTGGATAAACGCCAAAGACTTGAGTGATTCTGTCCAGCATTTCCCGCGCCGCTTTATTCGTAAATGTGACCAGTAAAATCTCTTCCGGCCTGACGCCTTTTTCCAAAAGATAAGCCACTCGATACACGATGGTGCGGGTTTTCCCTGATCCCGCTCCGGCCAGCACCAAACACGGCCCGTCGCCGTTTAAGACGACTTCCAGCTGTTCCGGATTCAATTCTTTTTTATAATCAATTTTAAAATTAGCCGGCTCGTTTTCGCGGCGGAGAATATATTGGGACATA
>JBBUEG010000087.1:0-5195 GCA_038056985.1 Patescibacteria group bacterium
AAGCGACAAGCATGGTAAATGCATTATACACCCGATATACAAAAAGGGCAAAAAGCGTATGAGCGCAATAATGAATGCCATGAACATGAAACACGCCATTGGCGTGGACGGCGGCGGCTCATCCGCGATGTACTACAACGGCCAATACAAAGTCGGCCCGGGGAGGAGTATTCCCAATGCGATTGTGGTGGTGGAACGCTAAATTTCGAAAAGAGCCAAAAATTTTTGACAAAAGCGGTTTTTTGTGATATACTGTAAACATAATAAAAAATCGCGAAATAAAATTACCTAAATCATGCAGGAGGCATTTAATAGTTGGCAAAACCAATCGTTAAATAAGGATTTTTGTCCCCATTATTTTAATTATTCAAACGCGGCTTAATTGAAGCCGCGTTTTATTATTGTCATTAATTATTAGCTATTAACTTATATGCGTATTACCACATCGCGTTTGCGGCAGATTAGCCATCTGGCAGGATGGACAATTGCCTCGGCACTCGTCGTATTATTTTGTTCTTTCATTATTTCCTTGTCGGCTCAAGCCGCCACTTATAAAGTTTTTAGTTCAAACGGCTCGGTTACTGGAAAAATCGCAAAATCGGACGGGACTTATGTTTCCAGCGGAGTGCGGGTTGATGTCAATGCGGACGGACCGTGTTCAGGTCCGGAAAATTGCGGTGGCGGAGCCGATGTTCAATCGGACGGCACATTCGCCATAATCACCGGCCTGGGCAATGGCCCGTATCGAGTACAGATTAATGTATACGGCTCTGACCTTTCCGGCCAAGCCGCGCCGGATCCGATCAAAATTACTTTATCTGGCGCAGCCGTTGATCTTGGTACAATTAAACTGGTTACCCCGAATATTTTGGGAGTTGTGAAGACTCCGGATGGAAGCGCAATTCTCGTTAATTACGAAGCCCAGCAAAATATTAATGTAGAAATTCGTTCCAAAGATTATACCGTAAACAAATGGATCAATACCAATCAAGACGGATCATTCAAAGCCTTTTTGGGTAATGGAGAATACATTGCCATTGCGCATCCGAACGGCTTTGCTTATACGGATAGTCAAGAAACAGCCATTACGGTGACCGATTCAGCTCAACAAAATATCAATCTTAATTTAACCAATCCGGCGATTGTCGGACAGGTGAAAAAGCCGGACGGCAGTGCGCTTTCCTTGAGTAATGGCCAATGGATCAATGTGAATTTGTACAATCAGGATCGCACGGTGCAAAAAAATACCGGCACTGATCCGGATGGAAATTTCAAATTGCCGGGCATGCCGGCCGGAACATATACTTTAGAAGCGCAGCCTCAAGGATTGAGTAATTTTACGAGTAATAAAGAATTAATAAATTATGATGGAACGACTCCGATAACGAATAAAATCATTAAACTTTCCACCCCGAAACTCAAGGGTAAAATAACCAAAACGCAAACCGATGCGACTGCGGTGGGAAACGCGGGAGTCAATATTCATAATCAAGATTGGACGCAGCAATCTTGGGCGCAATCGGATCAGGACGGTAATTACGCGATTGGCGGCGGTTTGCCAGACGGCCATTATCTTATTGAAGTGAATGTGCCGTGGGGAACCACCGGTTTGATAGCCAATAGTTTTGAAGTGGATTTAACTTCAGATGTTCAAGAAAAAAATCTTTACTTTTCAGTCGCTACCAAGAAAATCACCGGAAAAGTGGCGAAAAAAGATGGAACGCCGGTGGCCAATGCCAATGTTAATTCCAATCGCGAAGGCGGAGCGGGATACGCCAATGCGCAAACAGGGAGCGACGGCAGCTATACATTGGAAGTGGGCGGCGGAGCATGGAATGTGAATGTGTGGCCCAATAATGCCCCCGGAATGCCGGCGGCTGATTGGATTCCCGAAGGATTTGGAAAGAGAGCGGAATTTAAAGATGATGCGTCAACAGAAACAGCGACTGTTAATTTTTCGGTTGTTTCGGCCACGGCCACTGTTTCCGGAAAAATTCTTAAAGCCGACGGAACGCCCATTACCAATGCCAATGTGGATGTGCGCAATGACAAGGGCCAAGGCAATAATTCCCAAGTGAAGCCCACCGGCGAATTTTTGGTAAAAGTGGCGGCCGGATCTTACCGCGTCAGTGTTTGGAGTCCGGATCAGGGCCTTACTTTTCCGGAAATGAATATCACGATTACAGACGGCGAAACAAAAGATGTGGGAACGGTTACTGCTAAAATAAAAGAAGCGCGCATCACGGGACGGGTGATTAAAAAAGGAACGACCGAAGGCGTCCCCGGCGTGCGGGTCAATGCCAATTTGGATCGCGCTCCGGGCTGGTCCAATACCACCACTGATGCGACGGGAAATTTTGAATTGGCTGTGACCAAAGGAATGTGGCATATCAATATTGATCAAGGATCAAATACCAGTTATGTATATTCGGGCCCGCCCATTGATGTGAGCGTGGAGACCGAAACAAGCAAAACCGCTCTGGGCAAAGACATTGAATTGACTTACGCCGATGTGACGATCAAAGGAAAAATAGTTGATGAGGCCGGAAAGGTGATTCCTAATTTTTGCAGCTGGGCGTTTGCGCGGCCGGTATCTACCGGCAATATGGGCGGGGGGCCGGAATACGGCGGACCGGTCAATTGCCAAACCTCAAGCTTTGAAATTAGGGTCCCGTCCAAAGTAGCCTCTGCTTATGTGCTGGGCACGCACACGCCGCCCAATTCGGATTACAGCTCGGCCGATACTGTGAGCATAGCGGTTTTAGCCGACCAAACTTATGAAAGAAATATCGTACTCAAGAAAAATGACGCTTCAATTTCCGGAAAATTGATTGATCAAAATGGCGTAGCGCTTACCTCGTGCGATTTCCGCGGCGATGTGTTCGTAAACACGGAAAATATGTGGCGCAATTCTCCGATTCAGCCGGACTGCACATATAAAATTTCTGTTTTGGGCGGAACGGCATACCGGATCGGCTACTGGGTGGAAGAGTCTCAAGGAATTTTGCAGCAGCCGCCGACCGACGATAAAATAGAAGTACCGCTAGGCGGAAATATCACCAGGAATATCAGCGTGAAAAAGGCTGATGCGACTATCACCGGAAAGGTGTTGGATCCGGACGGCAATCCCACCGGCAATGCCTTTGTGTTCGCGTCCAATCATCCGGAATTTGAAAAAGAAGGACCGCCCGAGAAAGAAGATTTTGAAAAAATGATCAATTCCGGAGCCAAGGTTAATTCGGATGGAACATTTTCCATCTCAATACTTTCCGGCCACATTTATGAAGTGGGCGTGCAGCTTCCGCCGGAAAGCACCTATTTGCCGGCTGATTCCCAGCGCGTGGATCTGACTAAAACAAAGACAGCGAGCATCACAATCAAGCTTAATAAAGCACTGGGCAAAATGACCGGAAAAGTGACAATTGGCGGAGCACCGGTGCAATTCGCATTTGTGCACTGTTGGAAAGAAGAAGGCGGATTCAATGGCGCTCCGGCCGAGTGGGGAGGAAGCTATTCTTTGAATTACAGCGCCGGCACCTGGCATTGCGGAGCTGATACTTTCACCGGCACTGAATTTTTCCGATCCGAAGAAGTGACGATTAATATCACAAACCAGACATCCATCAAACAGAATTTTGAGCTAAAAAAGTCCGGATTTGAAGTGCCGCCGGCCGTGTCCAAGACTTTTGATGCTACCACCAGCCAAGTGATTACTCTGGATAACGGCACGATTATCAATATTCCCGGAGGCACCTTGGCTTCATCCGGTAATGTGACTTTGCGCGCTACGCCGACCATAGATCTCATCCATACTAAATTGGAAAAACCGTTTGGCGTAGGATATGAGCTGGAGGCGCAGGATGAAAACAGCAATACCATAGCCAAGTTCAATTCCAATGTCACTATTACCTTTGCTTACACGGACGAGCAATTAAAAGAATTGGGCATTACGGAAGAATCCCTGGTTTCTAAATATTATGACGAGCAAACCGGCACATGGAAGGATCCGAACGGCGTCACTCAAGACACGGAAAAAAACACCATTACCATTTCCACCAACCACTTTACCAAATTCGCGGTCGTGGCGGCCGAGGGAGCCAATGCCTCAAAGGCCAAAACAATCGTGGCGGTGACGGCGGAAAACGGCGAGCCGGAAGTGTCAATCTGGGGCGCGGACGGAAAAAAGATCAAATCGTTCTTGGTTTACCCGCGTAATTTCCGCGGCCAAGTCAATGTGCGCTCCGGCGATTTGGATGGCGACGGCAAGGATGAAATCGTAGCAGTGCCGGGGAGCAAGGGCGGCCCGCATTTGAAAGTGTTTAGCAAAAATGGAAAATTATTAGCCCAAAAATTCGTGTATGATAAAAACTTTAGAGGTGGCGTTTTGCTGGAATTGGCCGATACGGACGGCGACGGAACCAAAGAAATAATCGTGGCGGCCAAAGACCGCGGCGAGCCGGTGGTGAAAATTTACCGGTACGCAAATAGGAAATTGACATTGGTTAGGAAATTTACGGCCTTTACCAAGAGTTTCCGTGGCGGATTGCGCTTGATCGCCGGCGATTTGAACGGCGACGGCAAAGATGAGATTATTATCACTTCCATACGCGGCATTCCGCAAATGTATGTATTCAACGGAAGCGGCAGGAAGATTTCCCAGAAAATGCTGGGCGACAAAAACAGCCGCTCCGGGCTGGAGATTAAAATCGCCGATGTGAACGGCGACGGCAAACAAGATTTAATCATTGTTCCTCAAGCCGGGCAAGCGCCGACAGTTCGCGTTCTGGATTATAAATACAAACAGCTGGCCAAGTTCAATGCTTTTGGAGCAAATATCCGGACCGGCCTGCAGGTGGCGGTGGGCAATGTGGACAATGATAGCGCCAAAGAAATCATAATCGTGCCGCGCAAAGGCGCCGGTTCGCAAATCAAAGTATTTTCCGCCAATGGCAAGAAATTGGAAAAAGCGTTTTTTGCCTACACCAAGGTTTTCCGCGGCGGCGTCAATCTGGCTGTGTCTGATTTGGACGCGGACGGAGTAGCCGAGATAATTATTGCGCCGGAAAGCGGAGGAGGGCCTAATGTGAAAATATTCAATGCTTCGGCAAAGAAAGCTAAAATTAAAAAGAGCTTCAATAGCCACAAGAAAACATTTCGCGGCGGAGTGAATCTCACCATCGGCATCAAGTAAACGA
>JBBUEG010000088.1:0-1300 GCA_038056985.1 Patescibacteria group bacterium
AAGAAGCATTAGTCCGACAAGCGCCGTAGTCGTACTTTTGCCATTAGTGCCGCAGATCGCGATTGTTTCCAGAGGATTGGCAAGCAGGCCCAGCGCCTCGGGATAACTTAATACGGGAATACCCGATTTTTTGGTTTCCGAAATTTCCGAATTGTCTTCCGGCACGGCCGGAGACGCAATAATTATATCCGGCTTGAATTCTTTAATATGGTCCGAATTGTGGCCGAAAACGATCGGTATTGAGACATCGCTCAAACCATTGGTTATTTTTGACGCTATGGCGTCGCAGCCTGAAACATTTTTCCCCAAAGCCGAAAGCCAGCGGGCCAGAGCGCTTACGCCGATCCCTCCGATTCCGATAAGATGCGCGTTACGCGCGGTGTGAAGATGTTTTAAATTGAGCATTGGAACGATGTGAAGCTAAATGCGTAATCTCCCGAGTGATGGCCGCCGCGGCATTCGGGTGCGCCAAATTTTTCGCGTTTTTTGAAAGTTCCGCCAGTTTTTCTCTATTATTTATCAATTCTTTGATTTGGCGAATTAAAATCTCGCCGTCAAATTTTTCTTCATTGATCGCTATGGCGGCGCCGTGTTTTGTAAAAATTTTTGCGTTGGCTTCTTGATGGCCGCCTGCGCCGCTTCCAAGCGGTATGATAATCATCGGCTTTCCCAGTACCGCGAATTCGGACAAGGTATTGGCGCCGGCGCGAGTAATGGCCAAATCGGCGATAGCCAAAGCGCCGGCCATATTGTCTGTCAGATTCGGATAAGCGCGATAACCAAGGCGTTCCAAGCGAATGGCGTGAGGCGCGATTTTTACCCAATCTCTCTCGCCGGTAAGATGGATCACTTGGGCGATTTCCAAGATTGATTCAATAGTACCCATCACCACCTGATTGATGCGCGATGCTCCCGAAGATCCGCCAGTTACCAGAATTACCGGCTTGATTTGCTGAAATTTAAAAACGGCAAACGCTTTTTCACGATTGGCGCCCAGTATTTCGTTTCGGACCGGATTGCCGGAAAAACGGATATTTTCGTTTTTTGGAAAATATTTTTTAGCTTCGGCAAATCCCGTCAGAACAATTGTGGCAAAGCGGCTCGCGATGCGGTTGGCCAATCCCGGAATAACATCGGATTCGTGGATAATCGTGGGAATTCCAAGAAGCTTTCCGGCTATTACCACGGGCAAACTCACATACCCGCCTTTGGAAAAAATCACATCGGGCATAAAATCGGCAATCCTGAAATACGCTTGGATAATGCCGATCGGCACTTTGAACAGGTCTATAACATTTTG
>JBBUEG010000089.1:0-3816 GCA_038056985.1 Patescibacteria group bacterium
TCAAAGTGCAATTTTTTCTCGGTTATTTCAACTTTTTGCGAAAGCAAGGGATATTTTGCCAGACTTGGATCTTTTTGAATCAAAGCAAAAGCCGCAATTTTCGCCTGCTCTATAATTTTCCAATCAAGCAGGGTGGCGATGCGCAAATCATTGACAAAACCGGATTGAGTCGTGCCGTACACCTCGCCCGGGCCGCGCAATTCCAGATCCTTTTCCGCCAAATCAAAACCGTTTTTGGAAGTAAGGATCGCGTGCAGACGCCGCATGCTTTCCGCCGAATCTGTCTCCGGAAATAAATAACAATAGGATTGATGACTGCCCCGTCCCACCCGGCCGCGCAGCTGCCAGATTTGCGCGAGGCCGAATCGCTCCGCATTTTCAATCATCATTACCGAGGCGTTCGGGATATCCACGCCCACCTCCACCACGGTGGTGGAAACAAGAATATCAATCTTTCCTTGTGCAAAATCGTTCATTGCTTTTTCTTTCTCCTCCGGTTCAAGCCGCCCGTGCAAAAGTCCGATCCGCCGGTGCGCGAAAACAGTCCGCCGCAGTTTTTCATATTCGGCCGTGGCCGCCTTGGCACCGAGCTTATCAGATTCGTCAATCAATGGACACAGTACGAATACCTGCCGCCCCTTTTCTACTTCAAGGTCTATGGCCGCTAAAATTTGCGGCCGCTCGTTGGGCGCGACGATTCTGTCAATGATTTCTTGCCGGCCTTTGGGCAATTCATCCAAGACCGAAAGATCCAGATCGCCGTACAAAGACAAATACAAAGTGCGCGGAATAGGCGTGGCTGTCATTGAAAGAAGATGAGGATTGAGCTTGGCTCCTCCTTTGGCGCGCAATTTTTGCCTTTGTTTGACTCCGAATCTATGCTGCTCGTCAATCACGGCCAGAGCCAAATTATGAAATTGGATTTTTTCTTGGATCAAAGCGTGCGTGCCGATAATAATTTTAATTTCATTTTTTTTGATTTTCGCGATAATGATTTTTGAATCAACCTCTTCAGCGTTCGCCTTTTGCCAATTGTGCGTCAAGAGTGCGACAGAAATACCCATCGGCAAAAGAATTTTAGAAATTGTTTCAAAGTGCTGTTTAGCTAAAATTTCCGTGGGCGCCATCAAAGCGCCCTGAAATCCGGACAAGGCCGCATTCAAAAGAGCGATTGCCGCCACCACGGTTTTTCCGCTGCCCACATCGCCCTCCAAGAGCCTATTCATCGGATGCGGCTTTTCCATATCTTTGATAATCTGCCAAGCGGCCTTGCGCTGGGCATCGGTCAATTTAAAGGGCAAAGATTGGACAAAACTTTTTATTTCCGCCTCGTGAAAAGGCACGGGCGGAGCAAACAGCGCTGCCACATTTAGTTTACGTTTGGCGTGGATCAATTGAATTAAAAAAAGCTCGTCAAATTTCAAGCGATTTTGCGCTAAAGTCAGCATCTTTATATCTTTGGGAAAATGAACTTGCTCCAACGCAGTATTTAACGGCATCAGATTTTCAGTTCTTTTTATTTCCGGCGGCAAAAAATCCGCCAAATATCCAGCGTTACGCAAAGCGTATTTTATTAAAACGCGGACTTGCTTTTGGGTCAGACGACCGGTAAGGGGATACAAAGGGACCAATCGACCGGTATGCGCCGGATCATTGCTTTTTTTCTCAAATGCCGGACCGGCGAATTGCACGCCATAATCGCCAAAAGACACTTTTCCGGAAACCATAATCTCATCCCCGGCCTTCAGCATTTTACCGATGTACGGCTGGCCGAACCAAGTACAAGCTACCGAGCCTGTGTCATCGGAAATTATGGCCTCGGTCACCATTATTTTTTTGCGCCAAGAGCGGCGATTGGAAATTTGCTCAATGCGGCCGGAAGCGGTCGTCTCCGTATCGGGCGTTAATTTTCCGATCGGCGTGACAATTGAAAAATCCAGATATTTCCGGGGAAAATAAAACAAAAGGTCTTCCACAGTTTGAAGACCCAGTTTTTTCAAATACGGCGCGGCAGTTTTCCCGATCGGCGTGAATTGGGAAAGAGGAGTCTGGAGAGTGAACATGGAATAAGCGTAAAGCTAAAAATGTAAAACGAAAAGTTTCGGTTATCAAAAATTTTTAATAAATTTTTGATTTCATTAATTTTTCACTTTGCACTTTGCACTTTGCACTTTGCACTTTGCACTTTTAACTTCTGGTGCCCTCGTGAGGAATTGAACCTCAATCTCAGCCTTCGCAGGGCTGCGTCCTATCCGTTGAACGACGAGGGCGTAAGAGAGTGCCAGGCTTACGGCTTAGGACTCTACAATTTTAAAATTTTTCCCCACTGCTCGCTGGCCGGCTCCTCTTCTTGCTCCAAATCTTCTTCCAGATATTTTGACAGCATTTTGCGCAGATCTATCGGGTTTTGCTTATCCAAAGGAATTGAAAGATAAGGGCGAATCGCGGATTTAAAACTGAAGTAAAGTTTTTTCACTTCTGGCGGATCGTAAAGAATCCAAAAATTTTTCAATTCCCGCCATTTGATAAACCGATGCCCCACCTGCAGGCCGTTGTCAAAAATCGCGAATTGGACTTCTTCCGGAGTGCGGACAAAATGCATGTAATAAACCACCACGACCATTAGTATGATCAAGGCAAACGGAAAATTCGCGGTCCACACGGAATAAACCAATCCGGCCGCGATAATTACTCCAGCAATAATGTACCAATTGCGCGACCGGTCATACTTTACAAATTCCGGAAAAGACCATTCGGCCAAAGGCTTGCTCGGGCTCTCAACCGGTACTGCTCCTTCGGATTGAATTGATTTTTCCTGCGTTTCTTCCATAAATATTTAATCAATGCTTATACCATTACTTTAACGCAAAATGGCCAATAATGCAAGCTCACAAGTCTCGTGCTTAACCGGCGAATGCAATTTTTGCGTGTCCGAAATCACGCCGTCCATGTTAAATATAATACCTTGGATCATAATCAATGATTGAATCGCTCCGGTTTGTCTCCAGTAATTATGCTTTATTCTCTAGCTCCATAATCCTGTCGGCGATGTCGTCAAGCCTGTCTTTATCGTTTAGCCGTTCGCGCGCTTCGTCAAATGTCAGCCAATGTCCGCCATTTCCTTCTAAAACATCGAATTCTTTCTGGTCGGTTGGATACATAAACATATATCTTATAATCTTGCGGTTGTTCCAAATGGCTATAGAGGTTCCCAAAAATTTTAATTCCTCCGGTTTAATAACAATTTGCAATTCTTCTTTACTCTCTCTGATCACGGCCTGTATTGGAGTTTCACCCTCTTCAATTCCTCCGCCGAAATAACCCCAGTCCGGTTTTTTATATCCGCGCCTGTCTTGAATCAAAATTTGCCTTTTTGAATTAACAGGCACGATAAGTGCTTTGCGGCCGTCAAAGCGGATAATTTTCTCCAACGATTCAGGAAAATCTTCCGACCCCATATTGCTGATCGCATTAATATCTGAATTTGGATTTCTTGTGCTCATATTTATTTTTCCTTATTAATCCACTTCTTGTCTATCGCCTCTTCCAGATCTATGTCCAGCAAATGGGCATTTAGCATAGCTATGCCGACGACATCGGCCAGCTCTTTGGCCAATTCTTTTTTTGAAACATCGTCCGGCACGCGCTTTGATTTCCGGCATTTTTTATTGTGAATCAAAACGGCTTGGGCCAGCTCGCCGACTTCTTCAAATAATTTGATCACGGCAAAGTCTTTGTCAATTTGCAATTCATGCCTCTCGCCGTAAGCAAGAGCGTTTTGCACCACCTTTTGCTGGAGTTCTTTAAAATTCATAA
>JBBUEG010000090.1:0-2149 GCA_038056985.1 Patescibacteria group bacterium
GCATCATCCACCTGGTCAAGAGTTTCTTTCGGTATTCCGAATTGGCTCATAAGATTACGAATTTCGGCCGGAGTCAATTTTTCCAATTCAGCCGGGGTGAGCTTTGTAATATCAGGTAGAGGATTGGCCGTTCCGCTATTGGCGGTCGGACTATTTGTACCCGCGGGCGTCTGACCTCCCAAAACTTCTTTATATAATTTTACCAGCTCATCGTCGCTCAAGCCATTTATCGTATTTTCCGGCGCGCCTGAAGAAATAAGAATTTTCCTAAGCTCGGCCGGAGGCAAATTGCCGCTCAAGGCATCGCTCGCTTGATTTAAAGATGGCGCATTGGTGAATTTTGAAGATTCATTGGTATTGCCGATATTAAGATTGGCGGGTGCCGCTACCGGCAATCCGCAATCTTGGCCCTTGGGACAATTCGGATCAGTTCCTTGATCAATTTCCGATTTATCGTCAATTCCATCGCTGTCGCTGTCCCGCAAATACGGGCTGGTCCGGCTATTATACAGCTCAACATAATCATTCAAGCTATCTTTGTCCGTGTCTTTTTTTTGCAATTCGGTCAATTTGTCAACCTGTTCAATATCCAAATCATTGCGCTTGTCTTTTTCGCGCGCGATATTTTTCTGAAATGGCCCCTTGATTCCTTTTTGAATTTGCAAAGTTCCTAAAACAAGAGCGGAGATTCCCAAAAACCCGATAATCACCGCAATCATTTTTTCGGACGGAGGCTTTTGGATTTTCCACATAAAAATTATACCACAAACCTTTTTTAAATACCACTATAGTATACCACGAATTTTACAATTTTGCAAAACCGCCTAATTTCTTTTAAAAACAAATATTTCCCTGGCCAAATGTTGGATGTCTTTCTGATAAATGATTGAACAGCGCCTGTTTTCAGAAAGCGATTCTATGGTAAAACCGCTTTTTTTGATTTGATCAAGATTTCTGATTTCAAAAATATCTTGTTCTTTTTGAAAACGGGGGAAAATAAACACAATCACTCCGCCGTGTTTTAAAATCTTCGCGAATTCTTGAAAAGCGGCCGCGTAAAGGGCTTCCAATTCATCCCGATTTTTTTGAATAATGGACAGTGGTTCGCGTCCGGTAAGAGGCGGGCCCAAATACGGCTCGGCGATAATCGCATCAATTGAATTGGCCGCGATTTTTTCGGCCAATTTTCGCGCGTCGCACTGGAAAATCCGCAATGAGCGAGGCTTTATTTTAAATTTTTCCTGAAACCAAGCCAGATTTTTTTGGCTGTTGCTTACCGCATAAACTTCATTGTCGGTTCCGATAATATTCGCGATGCCCAGATTCGCGGCTTCTTGCAAAATAGTTCCTGATCCGCAAAAAGGATCAAGCAGTGTTTGATTTTTCCGAATCTTTGAAATATTAATCATCATTTGCGCCAATTTGGGCGGCAGCATTCCGGAGCGGGGTGCGGGAGCGGGCCTCCCGTAATCGCGCAAATTGTATTTTTCAAAATCCTGCACGATCAAAGTTTTTCCTAAAATAAATTCATTTGCGCCGGCCAAAACCAAAAATTCCACCCCTTCGGTCAATAATTTATTTTTCACAACTGCGGCGCTTGATAATTTATCTTCGCGCGACACGACAAACCGCGATCGCCGGCCGGCCGCTTTAAATTCCTTTTTCAACCCCAGGCCGATTCGCTTCATTTTTTCTTGGATCGCTTTAATATTTACAGCACCTCCGGCCAAATACGCGCTGATTCCGAAAATATTTTTATTTTCTTTTCCCAAAAAATTTTTAAGCGCGCCGGCTAATTCATTTTCTTTTACCCCCGCACCAAAATCTTTGGTGTGGGGGTTTACTCTCCCGATTACCCGTCCGATTTTCACGGTCCCGCCAAGCCTTTTCTGCAAGGCCGAAATATCCGCGTCGTCCGGCAATTCCGCGATAGCGCATTCTCTAAAAATTAATTTCAAAGCGCCTGAGCCTATAATCGCGTCAAGCTCAGCTAAAGATATTTGTGGATTTGATCCGAAAATGAATATTATTGGCTTCATATAAATAAAGTATATGCCCTTTTCAATATTTCAGCAAGAAAAATCGCCTAATTTTAGCCAAAAGGCCAAGTCTTGCCAAAAATCGGCTTATGTGATAGAATCGTTAAGTA
>JBBUEG010000090.1:2249-3454 GCA_038056985.1 Patescibacteria group bacterium
TTATGACTCCATACGAACTCGTTTACATTATACCGGCACGAGTGAAAGAACCGGCTCACACCAAATCATCAATTTTAAATATTATCAAAGAAAAAGGAGGCGAAGTGTGGACGGAAATAGAATTTGGCAAACGGCGGCTCACTTACGCCATTGATCACGCGCGCAATGGGGAATTTGTGGGCGTGGAATTTCAAGCGGAAGGATATAAGATAGATCAAATCAAAAGTACTCTCAATGTATTCGACGATATCGCACGTTTCCAGATCTCGCAAATAAAAAAATTGTCGGATAAAGAAAAACTCAAAACTGATATTTTGCGATCGGAAATCACGGGCCGGCCCGAATCAATAAAACCGGAAATGATAAAAGTGGAAAACTTCACTCGCCCCGAAGCGGTCAAAGAAATTGAAATCAAACCGATGGCCGCAGCCGCGGTCATTGAACAGTTGGCTGAATCAAAAATTACGGAAGCAAGCGCTCCAAAAATTGAGATGCCGATCGCCGAAGCGGCGCCAATCCAATCAGTCCGAAAGGAATCTGAAAAACCGGTTTATAAAAAAGACACCAAAACCGCCAAAGTTTCCTTGGAAGAGCTGGATAAAAAACTGGAAGAACTTTTAGACGAAGAAGTTAAATAATATGGATTTGAATAAAGTAATGTTAATCGGCAATTTGACAAGGGATCCGGAAGTGCGGACCACTCCGCAAGGCGTTCCGGTGGCGAGCTTTGGGTTGGCCACCAATCTCACCTGGAAAGACCAGAGCGGCAATCGCCAGACAAAAGCCGAATTTCACAATATTGTAGCGTGGAGAAAATTGGGAGAGACTTGCGGCCAGTATCTGAAAAGGGGTTCAAAAGTCTATGTGGAAGGGCGGCTGCAGACCAGAAGCTGGGATGATCAAAGCGGCAATAAAAAATACCGGACGGAAATCATTCTGGACAGTATGATTATGCTGGATCGCAAAGAGGGTGGCGGATCATACCAGTCAAGCGCCCCAAGCCAAACCGAAGCGCCCCAACAAGAAACGGAAACTGCCCAGCCCCAACCGCCGGCTTCCGAAGAAGTGAATATTGAAGAAATACCATTTTAACCATTACTTATTACCAATAAGACCTACAGCCATTACGCAGATTAACGCAGATAAGATACGCATAACCGCGCAGATCAGCGCGAGATCAGCGTATTAGATCAGCGAGAATCCGC
>JBBUEG010000090.1:3464-13380 GCA_038056985.1 Patescibacteria group bacterium
GGACAAAAAGACTTTAAATATGAAACCGGCTTTCCGATCAACGAATAAAAAAAATCAAACTCCATTGGCCCTGCAGGCGCCGAAAATGTGCCATTTTTGCGTTAATCAATCGGATGAAGCGGATTACAAAAATGTTCAGCTTCTCCAAAAATACGTATCGGGCTACGCGCGCATAATCCCCAAAAAGCGCTCCGGCCTTTGCTCAAAGCACCAGAGAAAAATAGCCAACGCCATCAAACGCGCCAGAATTATGGCGATCTTGCCGTTCATTAGAGAATAAACTGGAGCTTCTATAGCTTCCGAAGCTTCTTTAAGCTTTTAGGAAAATCATTAAGCTAGCGAAGCTAATGAAGCTAAAAAGCTGACGAAGCTAATTTTATGTTATCAATGAACGAACTCAAAATCGGGACTTTCTTTAAGCTGAATGGAGAGCCCTATGTCGTACTGTCCACCCAGCATGTGCAAATGGGGCGGGGCGGGGCGATTTTGCGCACCAAAATGAAAAATTTGCTGACCGGCAATGTTTTTGAACGCACCTTCAAAAGCGGGGATCAATTGGAAGAAACCGACATTGAAAAAGTCAAAGCCAATTATCTTTACAGTGATGATGAGTTTGCCCACTTTATGGAAATTGAATCTTATGATCAATTCCAGATTTCCAAATCAGCCTTAGGCGATAAATTTTATTATTTAAAAGAAGAAACAGCGGTAGAAGTTTTGAAATTTGACGGCCAGCCTCTCAATGTCAATTTGCCGCCCAAAATGACGCTCAAGGTGGCGGAAACTTCGGAAGCGGTGCGCGGCGACACGGCTCAAGGCAATGTCACTAAAGAAGCGACTCTGGAAAACGGATTAACGATAAAAGTCCCGCACTTTGTAAAACAAGGGGAAGATATTATAGTCAACACGGAAACGGGCGAGTACGCCGAACGAGCGGCGAAAAAATGATCACCCCAAGACAACAACAAATTCTCCTCTAACTTTTTCCGGATGCGTATTATAATATTGCAAAACTTCTTCGGCTGTTCCGCGGACTATCTCTTCGTAAATCTTGGTTAATTCGCGGCAAACGGCCATCGGCCTATGCGGACATTCGTTTTTTAACAATTCCAGCGCCTTCAAAATACGATGCGGCGATTCATAGAACACGGACGTATTTTTTATTTGAGCGGCCCTCTTAAAAAAAGTCTGCCTGCCTTTTTTATGCGGCGGAAAACCGAGAAATGTGAATTCTTCAGCCGGAAATCCGGACACCGAGAGCGCTGTCGCAAAAGCGGCCGGCCCGGGAATCGGACTGATTTTGACGCTATCGCCCAATTCTTTGGCTAAATACTCAATCAATCGGCCGCCCGGATCGGAAATTCCCGGAGTGCCCGCGTCCGATGCCAAGGCAATGTTTTTTCCTTGTTTAAGCAAAGCGGCAATTTCGGAAAATTTCTTTTCGGGCGAATGATGATGAAAACTCAAAAGAGGCTTGCTGATTTTGTAGTGATCCAGCAATTTTTTGGTCACTCGCGTATCTTCGCAAGCTATATAATCCGCCGAACGAAGAATTTCAATGGCGCGCAAAGTAATATCGGTTAGATTTCCGATCGGAGTGGCGACCACATAGAGAGTATTGACAGTTTGGAGCATATCTGATATCATTTAACCTTGTATAAAAAAGAAAAATAAAACTGCAATTTATCGCTAATTTTAGCTAAAAAATCCGCTTCAGAGGCATATTGATCAGGTTTATTCGGGGATTACGGCTAGAAGCTCGGGTTTTTAATAAAGGCAGTATAGCACAAAAGACTCAAAAAATAATCTTGCAAATCATTATCCGCGCGGGGCGGTTTTTTATTGATTATACTCCAAAAATCGGAGTATTTTTTGTTAAAATTGCGGAACCGGTAATAATGGCTTTCGGACGGATTGTCTTCAAAGGCGTTCTATTTCCGATGTATCTCGTGTACAAGCCGCTGAAATTGCGCGTTCAAAAAATCCTCCTGCCCATCAAGCATTCAGTCTGGAAGGTGTTTCTCACGCGATATATTGTTCATGGTTTTATCATTTTTCTGATTTTAATCGTCACTTCTCAAAACATTTTTGCCAAAGAAAATGACAATATCTTTGAAGGCGGATCCATCATCGTCCAGCTGATCGGACAAATGCACTCGGACGGAGAAACCGGCGAAACTATCGTTAAAGAAGAAAAGTCCGGATCAACGCCACCCGTCCCGATAGCCGCTTCCGGCTCTTCAAATAGTCTCTTGCCCGAAATGAATGAAATTCCGGCTGAGGGAGAAAATTTAGCTTCAACCGCGGGAACGGCAGAATCTCAAATCTTGGATCCGAACGCTACTGGAGGAATTGAGCCGAATGAGGTGCGCGCGGCCGTTGAAGAATACATGGTACAAGGCGGCGATACGATTTCAAGCATTGCGGAAAAATTCGGCATAAGCGTCAATACCATTCTTTGGGCCAATGATCTCAATGAGCGATCTCTTATCAGGCCGGACGACAAACTGTCCATCCCGCCGGTCTCGGGCGTATTGCATAAAGTCAAATCCGGCGATACTCTGGATAAAATCGCTTCCCGCTATAGCGTGTCGGCCGATCAAGTAATTGAATTCAATCGTTTGGCCGATGCCAATGATCTTAATATTGACGAACTTCTCATTATCCCGGGAGGAGTGATGCCGGAGGCGCCGCGCACTGTTCCGCAAGTCCAGCCGCAGAGTAGCTTCGCAATCCGCTTGCCCAGCTTATTTATGCCGCCTCCGCCGGTAAAAGTCTCGCCCGGCAATCGCCTGCTTTGGCCGGCGGCGACCAGAAAAATCAATCAATATTACAGAGGTTGGATTCATACCGGAGTTGATCTTGAATGTTCTTACGGCCAAGCCAATTACGCGGCCAATGACGGCGTGGTGACACGATCCGGCTGGGCGCGCGGCTACGGCTACTCAGTGGAAATTGACCACGGGGGAGGCATGCGAACCTTATACGGCCATAATCAAAAAAATCTTGTCCGCGCGGGCCAGCGGGTAAACAGAGGCCAAGCGATCGGAATGTGCGGATCCACCGGCCGTTCCACCGGCACTCATTTGCATTTTGAGGTTATTTCCGGCGGAAGAAAACTCAATCCTCTCACCTATCTATAAGGCTTGACTTTTTCGTCCGGCGGCGATACAATTGGATATTCTTTAGTTCTTTTAATAATATCAAATCCCGCGCTCTGATGAAGTTAATCAGAGCGCGTTTTTATTGCCATTATTAAAAATTTGTGGTATATTTCTTGAGAATTATGCAATTTCTTAAACTTGAAATCCAGGGTTTTAAATCTTTTGCCAATAAGACCACTCTGGAATTTTCCCAAAAAGCGGCCGGCGATAAAAAGGGCATTACGGCCGTAGTGGGACCCAATGGCTCGGGCAAATCAAATATCGCGGACGCGGTGCGCTGGGTGCTGGGCGAACAAAGCCTTAAGATTCTGCGCGGCAAATTATCCGAAGATGTGGTTTTTGCCGGATCAGAGATGAAAAGCCGTCTCAATTTTGCCGAAGTCACGGCCACTTTTGACAATACGGATCAAACCGCTCCTTTGGAATATCCGGAAATCGTGATTCGCCGCCGGATTTTCCGATCGGGTGAAAGCGAATACCATATTAACAATTCAAAAGTCCGGCTTCAGGATATTGTTTTATTTTTAGCCAAAGCCCATGTGGGGCAAAAATCCTACAGCGTGATCGGCCAAGGAATGATTGACCAAATTTTTGCCCTCACGCCGGAGGCCAGAAAAAATTTCTTTGACGAAGCCACGGGCGTAAAAGAATATCAGATAAAGCGCGATCAAGCCATTTTAAAAATCAATCACACGCGGGAGAATCTGAAAGAAGTGGAAATCCAGATGGCCGAAATTGAACCGCGCCTCCGTTCCCTCACCCGCCAAAGAAAAAGATTGGAAGAACGCGCCGAAGTGGAAAAGACCTTGCGCGAATTACAGAGAATACATTTTACCAATATTTACAATGAATTAAAAAACTTGATTGATTCTTTAAATGCCAAAAAGCGCAACAAAGAAAAAGAGATTGACATCGGACGGACGGATGCGGAAAAATTATCTTTCGGCCTTGAGGAATTTGAAAAAGCGGCCACGCGCGGCACAGCCTATGGGGAATTAAACGATCAATATCAAAGGCTTTTCAGGGAGCGCGCCAATATTCTCGGAGAATTGGAAATTATCCGAGCCAAGAAAACTTTGGGTAAGAGCCAATCCGGCGGCATCAATCTGATTTCTTTGGAAGAACAAAGGCGCAAAATCAATAATTCGCTGGCCGCCCTGGAAAACGAAGCGGCTTCCAATAAAAATATTTTCGGTCAATCAGATAAAAATCTTGAGGATCTGAAAATCAATCTCGCTGAAATTCAAAAACAAAAACAATCTATTCAGGCCGACTTGCCGCATTCTGATAAAAATTCCGAGCATCGCCTGATCGCCGATTGGGATAAAATCTATAAGCGCATTGCCGATTTCCTGCACGGATTGGAAACGGCCGATTCTTTGGAAAAATTTGAAGACCTGCGCGAAGAAGTGCATATTTTGCGCAGTGATTTGATAAAATTCCATCAAAGCTGGCGCGTGCGGCCGGCCGCTCAAAATTCAAGCGATCCCTCTAAACTTGTCCGAATTTTTGAGCAAGAATCCGCTCTTTTAAAGCAAATTGCCGATATTGAGGCTGCCTCAAGATTTTCCAAGGAATCGGCGGAAAGACTGAAGGGGCAGACCATGGCTTTGAACACGGAATTGGAACGGATTGAAAAAACCATTCATGCCGCGCACGGCAAGGATAAGGGACAGCAAGATTCGCTTTTTGCTAAAGAAGAGGAAGAATTGCTCGCCAAACAGGAAAAATTGGACCGCGATATCAAGCGGCTGGAAACTCAATTATCCGAATTCCAGCATAAAGAAACTGAGGAGCGCCGGAAATTAATTGACTTGGAAAAAACTTTCAGAGAAGCGCAAAATAAACTAAGGAATTTAGAACAAGAGCTTTCAGCCATCAATATTGATCTGACCAGGGAACAAACGCGCTTTGAAGAATTGGAAAGAACAATTGCCGCGGAATTACCGGAAGATCTCGCGCGAAAAATAAGATCGGAAAAGCTTACGGAACAAGATTCGGCCCAAATACAAAATCCGGAATTTTTGCAAAACTTAAACAAAGCCAAGCACCATTTGGAGCTCATCGGGGGAATTGACGAGAATGTCATTTCCGAACACGATTCCACGGCCGAACGATTTGAATTTTTGTCCGGCCAAACGGCCGATCTGCAAAAATCTTTGGCTGATTTGGAAAATCTGATTCGCGATCTGGATGAAACGATTCACAAAGAATTTTCCAAAAATTTCCGCGTCATCAACGAGCACTTTGAACATTACTTTAAAATACTTTTCCGCGGCGGTAAAGCCAAATTGATTTTAGAAGAAAGAGTTGACGATCCGGAAAAAGATTTTGAAGAAGGCGAAGATTCAGAAAGCGACGAGGGACCAAGGCGCTCCAAAACAATAGAAGATCGGATAGCGGGTATTGATATCAAAGCCAATCCGCCTGGCAAAAAAATTTCCTCAATCAATATGCTCTCGGGCGGCGAACGATCGCTCACGGCCATTGCCCTAATCTGCGCCATTATCTCGGCCAATCCTTCGCCTTTCGTAGTGCTGGATGAGGTTGACGCTGCTCTGGACGAGGCCAATACGCACCGTTTTGCCGGAATCATAGAAGAACTGTCCCACAAAACCCAATTCATCGTCATTACGCACAATCGCGCCACAATGGAAAAATCTCAAATGCTTTACGGCGTCACCATGGGCCAAGACGGCATTTCTAAAATATTGTCCATCAAGCTTGAAGATGCGGAAGGGATTGTCAAAAAACAAATCTAATCTCTGTTGTTCTTTTAATTAAAGAGAAAACAATTCATCCGGCTCGTGAAAGGCGTAATCGGGTTTTAAATCCATTAGCGTCTCCCATGGAGTGATGCCGCCCCATTTGACCGCTCCGGTCTTTATGCCGGCCGCTTGGCCGGCCAAAATATCAGCTTCGGTATCGCCGACAATGAGGGTGTCCCCCGGAGTCCCATTTAATTTTTCTAAAATCAAATGAACGCCCTCCGGATCGGGTTTAATCTCGCCAACATGCTCGCTTCCCATTATGACCGAGAAAAAACCGCTCAAATTATCCAGTGATTTTTCAATGCTTTTTATAGAGCTTGCCGAAAGCAGGGCAAGCGCGTGCCGTTTGGAAAGATCTTCTAAAAGCGCTTTAACCCATGGGAAAATCATAATGTGAGGATCGTAGTGAGAGTGGAAAATCTTATCAGTCACCAGATATTCTTTTCTATTAAATTCACCAATCCGCCTTAAATTTTCACGCCAATCGGAATTAAACCAATTCTTGAATTCTTCCAAGTTACCAAAAAATTCTTTATGGTCTTTTTCTTTATATTCAACCAACGCGATATACGCTTCAAATAGTCCCTGCCATGAAGCGCTTCTCAGTACTCCGTCAAAATCAAAAATTATCAGCATAGTTATTAAATTCAAGTAAACATAGAATAGCAAGCGAATGTGTAAGTGTCAATATTAAATACCGCGCTTGATTGATTTTATAATAAATAATCTATCGTGCATCTGAACGATCGTCTGAATACACGATAGTTGTTTAATTTGACACACTAAAGAAAAAAAACCCGCCGGAATTTTTTAGATTCTGACGGGTTGCAGCGTAAAGAACAATCAATAAATGGTGGGTTGGAATTCAGCGCCGGCGTAGCCGAAAATGCGTTTGAAGCGCTCAATGTCTTCCGGAGAGCCGGTCACTTTGGCAAGATTATCAGAAAGTTTTACGGTTTTAAAGCCGTTTGCTTCCGTAACTTTCACTACAAGAGAAAGAGCCTTTAGGCCTAAGTCATTGGTGAGATTAGTTCCCCACCCGAAAGCAATCTGGATTCTTCCGGAAAAATGATCCGCGATTTTCACAATGGCATTAATGTCCAGACCGTCGCTGAATACGATTAGCTTTTCACAAGGATCTATGCTAAGCCGTTCGTAAAAAGCAATCGCTTTTTCACCGAATACTATCGGATCGCCGGAATCCTGCCGCAAACCGCGCCATTTTTGGGCCTGCTCTTTGGTAAAATCGCGGAAAAAGAAATCACTGCCATAGGTGTCGGTCAATGCGATAGAAAGCGATTCGCCGTATTCTTGCCGCCACATCTCCAAAACCTTGTTATGAGATGCGCGGATTACCTCATCCGATTCAGAAAATATTCCAGAAAAAACCATATACATTTCATGAGCAAATGTTCCGATAGGCCGAAGGCCAAGCTCCTTGGCCAGCAATGTGTTGGATGTGCCAAGTAATTGATCGGGAACATTTTTAGCCAGTTCGCTGAGGACATATTTTTGCCAATCGCGGCTGAATCTGCGGCGCGTGCCAAATTCAATGATTTTTATGTTCGGATGATCTTGCAGGATTTTTATTTTCTCTCCTAATCTCTTCACGCCTTCGGCATACGCATCTGACAAATTGAATGCTCCCATTTTTTCCAATGATTGATAATACAGCTCATTGACAATTCCAAGAATAATAGTTTCCCAAAAAATCGCCTCGGACCAAGCACCGCCAACCTCAATCTGAAATTGCTCATCGCGTATTTTTACAATAACCGGCGGAAGTTTTAAATTTTTCAGGAACTCCAAAAATTCTTCGCCGAACAGCCCGCGCTTGATAAATTCACTTTCCCGCAGATAAGCGATTTCTTCCTCCGTGAAACAAAGTCTTCTAACGCTTTCAAACTCCGCTTCCAAATCTTCTCGGCGAATCCATAATGCCAATGGTACGGATATCGTCCGATTTTTAAAACCATATGTCACCGGCACATTGCGAAAATGCTTCCAGGCCACCTGCGCCATTGTCAGCTTATAAAAATCAATATCAAGCAAAGAGTGGATAATACCCATGGTACACCTCCTTCGCTCGCCGAAGTCCAGATTTATCGGGACGAAGGCGGGCTTGTTTGTTATATTGTTATCAAAGAACCTTCACTCGCGCTATCCAACATTTGTTAGATAGCCTGAAAAAGGCGGGAGAGAAGAATGTGTTATTCCACTCTCCCGAAATATTTTTTAAACTTACTAAAAGAACAATTACGGAGCACCAAATCCTCCGGCCGCGGCGGTTTTAAATCCCGCGGTACTTTGGCTGGCGCGAATCGCCGTTTGGCTGAACACCTGGAAGACCTTGCGGATTTCCGAAGGAGTATTGCCCGGAATAAGAATCCACTCGTCGCGAATCCCCATTTCTCTGAACACTTCTTTAAAATCCGTATGGCCGTCGTCAATGCCCATAGCGGCTATAATGTGCGTTTCCGCCTTGAGCATATCTCTGGCAATAGCCGCAACATCGCGCGCGTTTGAATGAACCGAATGCTCGTCATTCCCGTCCGTGATAATCAAAGTCACAGTTCTCGCCGCCACACCCTGATCCGCGAATTCTTGCGCCTTAGCCAATACCGTTCCCAATAGAACCACTGACTGATCGTAAAGCGGTGTAGAACCATTTGGATTGTAATTACCCTGATTCATCCGGGCGGCCTGCTCTATTAAAACATAAGGATATAAAACAAAGCCGTTGAGATACCGCGTATGGGCTAAGATATTATTCTGCTGTTTGGAAGCGGTGATGGCTTCCAACACCAGATTGTGTCCATCCCGCACCGCTTGGGCATTACCGCCGAAACGAATGGAACCGGAATCATCCGTCAACATTGTCACCAATACCACTTCGCTCGCTTGAATGTCGTCCACCTTTACGCCAAGCGCTGCTTGGATTTGATTGCCCACATCGGCTATGGTCAGCGCCTGCAAAGCTTTTGCGGAAATCGTGCCTTCCTCTCTTGCCTGCTGAAACAGATTGTTAATATTGTTTGTCATTGGAGTTCCTCCTTTGCCCGCCTTAGCATTTCGCGTAGGCGGGCTTTTCATTGATTTGTTATACTTCTTATTTTTTTACAACTTAATTCCCGGCCACTGTACTATCGGATCGGTTGACCTCACGATATTCATTCCGGCATCCGCGAATTTTTCAAAAGCCGCGTTTGCCTCGTCCGTGTAATCAATCACGCCTGGAACAACCACAGAAGAAGTACAGTCTTCCAAAAGGTAAACCTTTTTGGCAAGCTTCAGATCAACCGCCGCAATCTCGTCAAGCAAATCGGCAATGGTCCAGGCTAAGCAATGGCTTTTGGCTTGCCCGGCAATCACCACCGCGTCGCTTTTGAGCAGTTTCTCAACCAGCAATTTGTTTTTTTGAGCACCCGGTATAATGCGTCCGTCCCAAAGAGTGAGCACTTCCGGCTTGAAAATGGAATAATGCTCGGTCAAAGGATTGCCTCCCTTGATTTCCGGCCGGTTTTCCGCGCCGCGGGCAAAGCTGTGAAATAATCTTGCTTCTTCAATCACTCCGGCTAGTTTATGTCCGGTTGCTCCGAGCAGGCAATGATACGGCCAGATCGTCAATTTGTATTTCCCATTCTTTTCCAATTCCCTTGTGTAGTGGATAAATTGCCTGGTCAGCCAGAGCTGGTCCGCTCCGATCTGCTTGGCAAAGGCCGGATCAGCCGTATAATCGCCTTTGACATATTCATCGTATGAAATCATTGTGAAAGGCGCCGGATGCGTGCCGTCTTTCTTCAAGTGTGCGGTCGGATAAAAAATCTGAAACGGCAAATGCGTGTCCATAGTCGGCGTAATCTGAGAAATCACATTGAGGTTGCGATAAATAAACCGTGCCAACCGATCATTATCATCCACCGCGCCATTGCCGGATCTTCCGCCTACGAACAGCGAGCCTTGCGGAAAGCTGAAATCGGC
>JBBUEG010000090.1:13480-14788 GCA_038056985.1 Patescibacteria group bacterium
GGCCACTCCATCGCCCAAATACTCGTCTCCCCATTCGCCTTTTTTTAAAATCCGTCCGTTCTGAAGCCAAAAGATATTATCTTCATTGGCGTCAAACACCGGAAGATTTTTAAAAGTATCAATGGTTCTGACTTCCGGTTTCCTCGGCGGATCAAATACGGCCAGCCCATTGTTTTTGCCAATCAATGTTTTACTCCCCTGGATCCGGAATCTCAAGTTCGGATCAAGATCGCCTTCAGTTGCGATCGCCCTATCTTCCCTGCGGAAACGGCCGTCTTCGTGAAACAACCATAAAAGTTTCCCATTCTGCATTCCCGCAAATACTATATTTCCGCGAGTTCTGAATATCGTACTGGCTGTAACTTTTCCCCGCACTATTATTGATTGCTTGACAATGCTCGGATGCGCCGTACGGCAATTTGGACAATTGGGTCTCGCATATTCTGCTCCGCATGTTATGCATTTAGTCCACCTCACAGCGTTTATTATTTTTTCCGGAAATATTCCGCGCCAATCTTTTTCAAAAATCAGATGGAATTGCTGCAGGAGTTCGTCCGGCAGCATTCCATAAGGAATAGCCGGCTTGGGATACATCACTTCCGGATGAAAAATAGTAATCCGATGAAAAATCCGCGCATTGTGCGGGATGCGGCCGCTTGTCTTTTTCGGCTTATAAATTCCGCCGTACGGATCAGCCGCCAGCAATGATTGCAAAAACATTACCGCAAAAGCGTACCAATCGGAATTTTTCGTGTGCGGATAAATCAACTGCAAAGGCGCTCTCTTTTCACAAAGCATCGGGTCAACGAATTTTTCCGTAAAACCGCGCGTCAGGAATTTTCCGAATTGGAAGCTGTCCGCGTCAATCAAATAGGCTTGCGCGTCTTTGACCAGCACATTCAAATCATTGAAATCGCCGATTACCACGGCGGAATTATGGAGCATGCCTACGGTCTCGCGCAGATCTTCAAAAATCCGGACAATTAAATCTCCGGAGATTTTTTTTCGGAATCCGGCTTCGCCGTAGCGCAGCATGGTTTCCGCGCCGTTCAGAAATCGCATAATATAGCCGATAATTTCTTTGCCCGATTTATCCGTTGCCAAATCCTGCGGCGCTATAATTCGTCCGGACAGATTTTTTGGAAAATTCAGCAATTTTTGCTGATGTTCGGCTATGCGGATTCCGGCCGCTTTTTGCTCCAACGGCGATAAATCATAATCGGAATGATCGGGTGGCTTAAAGATTTTCAAAGCCAGGCCTCCTCCAATATCAAATACTTCAGCCTCGCCTCCTTTGCTGATAAATTT
>JBBUEG010000090.1:14888-23667 GCA_038056985.1 Patescibacteria group bacterium
GCAAATGCCCCTCCTCTTTTTCCACCTCCTGCTTTTCCCAATCAATTTTCATTGCTGGGCGGTTTATGATGGACAGCCTTCGCCTGACCGCATCCGGGTTTTTGAAATACAAATCATTTTCCCAAAATTGGTTTAACGGGAAAGCACGGCTCAAGTCCGTCACTCCGTCCGTGCCTATCAAAATTGATTGAATGTCGGATGTTTGCGTCACAAAAGGAACATTGAACATCAGACTCTTTGAAGAAAATCCGGTCAGCGATTGATCCAAAAGATCATAAGCTAAATAAGGCGGCTGATTGCTCGGATACGGCCCTAATTTGGTTATTACTCCGTTCTTGCAAATCACTCCGTCGCCGATATGGAATAGCGCCGAATATTCTGGCGTTATGACCGCTCCAACCAAAGTGAAAAGAAAATATTCTCTCACGGTTTCCGGATTATATGACATCTGTTCGGCCAGGCTTTTCAAATCCTGCAATAGAAGACGTTTCGCGTATTCAGCCGCAAGATTAATCTTTGATAAAGGAATTGATGTTGTGCCGAGAAAAGGCGGCAGATGGCTCCAATGATTCATAGTATCAACAAAAGAGTTGATAAAAATCCGTACGCCGATCTGCGCCCCGACTTCGCTGAATTTTCCGCTACCGCAACCGTCCGCGACAACCGCAATCGTAAGATCGTCAGTTTGTCTCCAATAAAACGCATCCTGATTGTTTTTTCCGCGCCGCAAATGCTCTTTTCCCAAGACTGTCCCTCCGGCAATTTCAAATATATTCTTCATTTTCCTCACCCCTTTCGTTAAATTGTTAAATTGTAAAGGACATTTTAGTGTATTATCTACACTAACTTAAGTTATTTTTTAAACCCTTTATTTTTAAGGGTTCCAATACCTAAAATCTGATTACAGATACTTAGTGTATCGTATACACTATACTACTCCTCCCCAAAACCTTGTCAAGGGGGCACTTATCCACAGGGCATTCTAAATAATCTCAATGAACTGCGGGGTGCGTTTGGCAAAGGTATAAACTTGAGCCGGGCGATGCGCATCGCCGATTGTTTTCTTTGATATCTTTTTAAGCAGCTTGGTCTGCAGAATTTTTTTTCGGAAATTGCGCTTGTCTACTTTTTTATCCAAAATTATTTCATAAATTTTCTGGAGTTCCGGCAAGGTAAATTCCATGGAAAGCAAATTGCAGATAATATTCGTGTATTCCAGCTTGGCTTTCAATCTTTCAAAAGCCGTTTCCGCTATTTCATTATGATCATATCCCAATTTGGGAATTTTCAGAATCGGAAACCATTGGATGTCAGTATACGCCTCGGAAGTTTTCGGCTCAAAAGCGCCGTAGGGAATAAGCACAAAATGCGCCACGGAAACGACCCGTCCGCGGGGATCGCGATCCACTTTTCCGAAAGTGTATAATTGTTCAAAATAGACATTTTTTAGTCCGGTTTTTGCATGCAAATGGCGCTTTACCGCGTCCTCAATTAATTCTTTCGGCGCCACCAATCCTCCGGGGATGACCCACTTTTCAGGAAAAGGAGAATTTTTCGCCTTAATCAACAACACATTCAATTGCTCGTCTCTTACGGTAAGGACCGCGACATCCACCGCTACGGCCGCGACAGATATCGGCTGTTTTTTTCCGCTTGTCATAAATTTTAATATTTAGTGTATTATATACACATCGTACCCGGATTAAATAGGCTTGTCAATGATGAAATTTCATTTGTGAAATTTCATGAGCAATGAGAAATATCTATCGTGCGTTCAGACGATCGTCCGAATGCACGATAGGCACAAAAAGCAAAAATAAAAGGCCTATTCAAAAAATCTGAATAGGCCCGTCGAGACGCTGGATATTAATTATTCCAATCAATTCTGTTTAATAGAGACAAGATATCTCTTCTCGCTTCCTTTGCGCGTTGATTTAATTCCTCAGCGCATTCATCACACACATCTCCTCCTGTCTCATAATAGTTTCTACGAAGCTCAATCGGGGTGTCCTTATAATTTCCGGTCCACCTGCCGCATCCCATAACACAATATTCCTTTTCTCTTTCCATTTCAGATTCCATTTTTGATCCTTTCTCCGCTTATAGCGGTGTTATATTGTTTGTTACAAAGAACGAATTTGATTTAGCATTATATTGCATTATTTGTCTTTTGTCAATGGTTGACGGATTTACTCCCCGCTCCTTGGCCGATATTGCAGTGCTTCCAAAAGGTGCGCTTCTTTTATTTCCGAAGATTTTTCCAAATCGGCGATGGTGCGAGACACGCGCAAAATGCGGTGATAGGCGCGGGCGGATAAATGCAAAGAATCAACCGCGTGCTTCATTATTTTATTATTTCCCTCATCCAATTTGCAGTACGCCTCCACTTGACGAAAGTCCATTTCGCCATTGGTTATTGTTTTTGTTTGTGAAAATCTTTCCTGCTGGGTTTGGCGCGCCGCTTCCACGCGGAATCTGATGCCGGCTGAAGATTCTCCGCCCGCTCGGCTCGTCAATTTATCATAGCTCAAGCGCGGCACTTCAATATGCAAATCAATGCGGTCAAGCAAGGGGCCGGAAATCTTTTTCTGGTATTTTAAAATCTGGGTGGGCGAACAAACGCACGGCTTATCCGGATCCTGATAATATCCGCAGGGGCAGGGATTTTTAGCCGCCACCAATAAAAATCTGGCGGGAAAGCGCAAACTCTCGCGCGCCCGGGAAATATGGATAACGCCTCCTTCCAGTGGCTGGCGCAAAACTTCCAAAACATGGCGGGGAAATTCCGGAAATTCGTCCAAAAATAATACGCCGCGATGCGCCAAGGTGATTTCTCCGGGCTTTGGATATGTGCCGCCGCCCACCAAAGATATGGCCGAGGCCGTGTGATGCGGATTGCGAAACGGCCGAATGGAAAGCAAGGGCTTGTCCGCGTCCAGCTTTCCCACAATGCTGTAAATCTGCGTTACTTCCAGAGCTTCGTCCAAGGTCAGGCGCGGAAGAATTGAAGCCAGCGCTTGAGCTAAAATCGTCTTACCCGATCCGGGCGGCCCAGAAAACAAAATATTGTGGTGTCCGGCCGCCGCAATTTCCAAAGCTCTTTTAGCGTGCTCTTGGCCGGAAATACTTGAAAAATCAATGTGTTCGTCGTAGCTTTCCTCGCCATCTTTTCCAAATACGGTATTTTCCGCTTCAGACATTTTTTTCTCGCCTATTAAATGTAAGACAAATTCTCCCAAATTCTTAGGCGCGAAAATTTGAATGCCTGTCACCAGGGCCGCTTCTCTGGCATTTTCATAAGGCACGATCAATATTTTCTTGCCCGATTTTTTCGCGGCCAAAGCCATCGGCAATATCCCCGGTATGGGGCGTAAGACTCCGTTTAAGCCCAGCTCGCCGGCGATTACTATTTGTTCAAATAAATCTTGCGGTAAATTCCCCGTGGCGGCCAAAAGCGCAATAGCAATTGGCAAATCAAATCCCACGCCTTCTTTTTTCACATCGGCCGGAGCGAGATTAATCGTAATTTTGGTTTTGGGAAATTCCAAGCCTGTATTTTTTATAGCCGACCGCACTCGCTCTTTGGCCTCTTCTACGGCCTTGTCCGGCAGACCAACAATGGTAAACGACGGCAAGCCATTGGCAATATCCGCTTCCACTTCAATTATTTCGGCATCCAATCCGGTCACCGAAGCGGAAAATATCTTTGAGGACATAAAATAATCGTTAAAATTAAAACTAAAAGACAAAAATTACAATTCAGAACTCAAAATTTTTGAATTTTACGCTGTAATTTTGCGTTTTTAGCTTAACGCTTTGAGTTCATTGACTATTCGACTGAATAATTCTCTCATTGTCGTTTTCTTAATACTTGGATTACTGACAGCGCAAACCCCGCTCCAATCATTATGTCCGCCGCATTCCATACCGATGGTCCAAAGTGTATCATATCAACAACAAACCCGTAAAGCAACCTGTCCAGAAAATTGCTCATGCCGCCGAGTAAAATCAGAATCAATCCGAGAAATAAAAGATTCTCTTTCTTGCGCCAAGCGGAAATTGCGGTACCAACTAAAAGCGCTCCGATGATTATTACAACAATTTCAAAAAAGGGGGAAATCTTCGGCAAACCGAAAATCGCTCCAATATTTTCAAACAATTTAATACCAAAAAGGTCTCCAACAAAAAACCCTCCGGAATCGGGGAGGGAAAGTATCCAAATCTTTAATACTCTATCAACTATCGCTAATCCTCCGATCAGAATAAAATAAACCGGAACAGGCATAACATTAAACTCCTAATCCTCAATTAAAAGTTAAAAGTCCAAAATTCAAACTTGCAGTTTATTAGTTCAAAGTTTTATGATAACTTTTAATTTTGAATTGTCATTTTGAACTTTAAACTTTAAATTTTGAACTCACTTAGCATGTTCCACACAAGTGGCGGCCGAGGGATTGGCCTCAAGCCGCTTGGGATTTATTTCTTTCTTGCAGACATCGCAAATACCGTAAGAATTGTCTTCCATTTTCTCCAAAGCATGATCAATAGCCTTTAGGGTTTGCTCAAAACTGTCTTCCAAAGCCAGTTCGTCTACAAATTGCGCCACCTCCCCGGCGCTTTCCTCCAGCTTGTCAGTCGTATCGGGAAATCTTGGATTATAGGCCTCTTTATCGTGCTTATCCTTATTCGCAAATCGTTTTAATTCTCCTTCAATTCTGGATCGTTCTTCCAAAAGCTTACTTTTCATTTTTTCTACAAATTGTTGGTCTAAAGTCATATTTTTAGGATTATTTATCAATATTACAAGAATAGCAGAGAATGCCTGATTTGGCAAATTGAAGACAATTAAAAAGAGGGCGCCGTAACGGCGCCTCTTTTATTAATAAAAGAAATTAAGCCGTGTGCGCCCTCTTGGCTTTTATACTATAATTCAATTTCATCCGAAGATAATTTTGAATATATTTATTGTATAAAAGCTAAAGAGCTTTGATCCTAAAGCAATTTTCTCTGCCTCCTATATTGGTCAATCATTTCCCTTTAGCGCTTATTAGTCCAAATAAATTTGGCAACAAGCAGAAAAATGTAAACCTTTTTGTTTTTGTTTTGCAAAAACTTTTTAATGATACATTTGGGATCTTCAAATATATCTAAAAGAAGCAGGGAAAATCTCTTATCGCCGTAAAATACGGGAAAAAGGGATTTTCCCACTTCGTTTAACAAGGCAATTTGTCAAAGTTCATATTCGTTGATGTAAGTATAGCACGGATTTGCGTTTTCGTCAATCCTGTGGTCTTTTATTTAATTTTAGCCAAATTTATGATTATTGCCGCACTTATCCACAGGGTTATCCCCCGCCGCCACTAAAAAATACATTCCCTATCCCAAAAATAAACTTATCCAGTAAATCAAAGGCGTAAAGCAGGCCGCCCAAGACGACCAAAACGCCAATTATCTTGTACAGCATCCGGCTACCGCCCCACATAGACATTTTGGCCTCGGCCCATTCATTATAACCCAAATTCTGAACGATCCACTCGGTATAAATAACCGCCAAAGCGCCAATGGCGGCCGCAATAAGCCCGGAAATGATTTGAATCATACGAAAACATTATATTACATTATAAAATAGGCAAAGCAAATCTGACTTTTAGTCAATAACTAAACACAAGAGGCGCTTTTTATTTACCCCAAATCCAAAAACTTCCAGTTTTTCAGATCGCTTGGGTTATATTCGTATTTTTTACCATCGTTGTATCGCCAGCTATTCTTTTCTTTCAAAACTATTCCACCAAATAATTTCTTACCATTTTTGTTTTCCGCCGCAATATACTCCGCCAATCCTTCGGCGCGTTCTTTCGCTGTCTTGGCGTAAATTCCGCCTTTTGTATCAAACAAACCAATCCGTCCATTGTTGAGTATTACCACAAAATCAAGATAAAACAGCTTCTCTTGCCCATTTTCAACATACGGCACGGCAAAATACGATCCATCTTGTTTGCCATTTTTGAACCACCACTCAACCGCTTTTGATTTTTCCAGAAACGCAATGAAGTCAACTTCAAGGCTGCTGTCCTCCTCAAACAAGCTCGCCGTGCCAAAGCCGGACTTTTTCGCATAGTACGGCCATATTACAGATTTTTTGTAATCTTTCTTTATAAAAGAAAGTGTATAGTTTATCACTTTCGGGACATTCCACAACTCCTCATTTTTAACTACCTCGTTTTTGCCTTTTCCAACTTCTTCCAAATACATCTCTTTTGCAAGATTGATCGTATCAATCATTATTTGCTGATTTTCTTCCGCAAGAACGGCGGCTTGAATTTTCGGCCATTCGTCTTCGTCCCGCCATGCGTCAAAAATATTATAGATGGAACTTTTTATGCGTCCGATTGAGCGCGACTCCGGCGCAAATGGCGCGCAATTATTTCTTGCAAACATATCAAACGCATTTTGCAATTCAACTTCGTTTTTAGGAATATCAAGCGTTCCTTTTCTCTCAATGTCTTTTGCCTCCTTGTCCGGGTCAGTAATGCGGCCGCTCGCAATCAGGCTCGTTTTCAAAATGCTGTGTTTAAATGAAAACTTTTCTCTGAATTTTAATTTCTTTCCCGCCTCAACAAAAATAGGAGTAAAGTCGGAAGAAAGGCGCGTTTCCTCGCGAAACCGTTTGGAGTGATAAGACGGCAAATCAAGATTTTTATAGTTGTTGGTTCTAAATCCCGTAAAAGTCGTAATATAATCGCGTGACAAATCTTCGGCTACATTGATGTCCTGTAAGCTTGTAAATACATAGCCGACATTCAAATCTTGATCAGCGTAATGTTTCTGCTCCGGCATACGCATAATGCGTCCGAGCGTTTGAATGGAAAAAGTGATATTTTCCTCGCGCCATTGCCTGAACAAAACTAAGATTGTCGCTCGCGGACAATCCCAGCCGAGAGCAATCGCCTGTTTGAATATCATCACATCAACCTCGTTTTCATTTTTCTCTATGTTCACCAAGTTTATCTTGTTGTCTTTGTCGGAAAGATAGATCGCGAGCAATCCGTTTTCCGTTGTATATTTAAATTTCTTGAGCAAGGCGATAATCTCGTCCTTTTTATCCGATACGCCTTGCATGGCGTCCGGCAACTGAATCAGCAAAAGCGGATTCACGCTTGACCCTTCGGCTTTGAGCTTCTTCTCTAATTCAGCCCGCTTTTTTAGCGCGCTTTCCAGCACCAGCTCGTCTGCCGATTTATCGCTTTTCTTTTTATCAATAATGTAATTTTCAAAGCCGGGATTGATTATGATTTCTTTCTTGATCATCTCCTCGTCTTTAACGTCTTTTAGTTCCACTTCAACGATTCTATTCGCGTTGTTGAGTTGCGGAGTAGCGGAAACCTCAATCGTGATTTTTGGCCCGATATCTTGTATCAACTCCTTTGATTTTTCACTGTTTGCGGTGTGGTGGCTTTCGTCAATAATAAGAAAAATGATTCTACCCTCATCTTTTGTGCGGGCGATAATGCTTGAAAGATTATTGTCTCGCTCGTTTGCGCGAACATACAAGTTATCCTTTTTATTGATACTCGCCCAGTTTAAAAACAAAATCTCATTTTCGCTAATTCTGCGATCATCCAAGTCTTCAAAATACGAACATTTTATTCCTGTCGCGGTCTGATCGTAGTACTTCTTCAGATTATTTCGGCTTTGGTCATGCAGTTTATTGACAGCAATCCATACAAATGAAAATTTCTTGCCGTCAATGCGAGAATCAATCAAACGCTTCAAAAACTCCGCCATTACCAATGTTTTGCCGGAGCCGGTCGGCGCTTTAAAAATACAAACCTTGCTTTCGTCTGCATTCAAAAGCTCGTTGATTTCTCGTTTCAACTTTACGACTGTGTTTTCTTGGTAATCCTTAAATTCGAATATCATATCTTTTTTGTATTTATCTGTAGAAACAGAAAAATCAATATCACCACAAAACCCAAAAGACTCCACTGAATAAAGGTATCAATTTTAAGGTTAAATGAGTAGAAAAAACTTAGTATAACTAGTAGAGAAAAAACTGACAATAAGAAATGATCTGTTCTTTCTTGTTCTATAAGTTTTTTCTTTTGCGAGGCAATCTCTTCTAAAAGAATATGATGTAATGTTTTCAAGCCGCCACTTTTTTCTGAGCCAATCATATTATAGTGAGTATCTAAATTAAACTGGTAAATGATTTCAGATATATTTTTTGCCCTTTTTTCTTTTTCATCTTCATTATTAAAGCTTTTTAAAAAGGTGAGTGAATTTCTTTCAGCTTTAGGTTTGCGGTTCTCTAACTCCAATTTTTCGCGAATTAATAATGCGGCATCAATATCATTCAAACCAATCTGTTCTCTAATCCGTTCTTGATCAGCCAAAGTGCTTACTTTTTGAATAAACTGGGCAAGTGCTCTATGAAAATTTAGTGTAAAATCAATAGATCCGATCTGAGTGAGAGCTTCTTTTAAAGCGAAATTTTCAACGCCATAAATAAATCTAAACGGATTCGCAAATTCAAGTTTTCTTTCCTCATCGGGACTACCGACATAACCATCATTGTGAACGCTGGACCAGCTCGCGGCAACACCTAATTGCCCCTCCAGAGAAACTAAAACCCGTTCTTGCCTATCATGCAAATTCTTGCGATACTGCCAAAACGCAAGCCATATGCCCACTATTGTTGCTACTCCTGCTAAATTTTGAATATCCATAATTTCCATGGTTATTACTTGAAAATCTCCCGATATACTTTTAGTATGACTTC
>JBBUEG010000091.1:0-1476 GCA_038056985.1 Patescibacteria group bacterium
TATGCGCATAGGCCTTGACTGCCGCGTTATCCAAGAATCCGAGCCTGCGGGGACGGCTCATTATACCAAAGAGCTCGCGAGGGCTCTTCTTGATATTGATTCTAAAAACGAGTACTTCTTGTTTTTTAGCCAAGAAATAAATATTCCGGAAGATTTGCGGCATCTAAATGCAAAAATTATTATTCTCCCCCGAAAATCACTGCCTTTTATTTCTTCGCATTGGCAATTTTCCCGGGCCTTGAAAAAATGCCGGCTGGATATTTTCCACGCTCCGGCCAACACTTTGCCGATCGGATACAACGGCGCATCTATTCTTACCATCCACGATTTGGCGATTTACATAAATCCCGAGTGGTTTCCCAAGCAAACCTTTTCCACCAAATTTCTTGTCCCTCGCTCTTTGGCTAAAGCAAAAAAAATTATTGTTCCTTCCGAATCCACCAAGCAGGATTTGCAAAAAATTTTCCGCGTACCGGAAGATAAAATAAATGTCGTTTATGAAGGAGTAAAAACCGAAGAACCGAACGAGGCAATAATTCAAGCCGTTTTGCAAAAATTTAAAATCAATCCGAAAAAACCATATTTCTTTTTCTTAGGCACCATTGAACCGCGCAAAAATCTGATCGCCCTGATCGCCGCTTATAAAATTTTAATCCGAAAAAATCCTGATGCGCCCGTGCTTATTCTCGCCGGAGGAAAAGGCTGGAAAAACGATGATATTTTTGAAGCGATTAAAAAATTGAATCTGGAAGAAAAAATCAAATATATCGGATATGTGAGTAATATGGAAAAATTCGCCCTGATGAAATCCGCGCTTATCTTTGTTTACCCGTCGCTTTATGAGGGATTTGGTTTGCCTATTTTGGAAGCGATGAGCTTAAATACGCCGGTGATCACCTCGCGCATTTCTTCTCTGCCGGAAGTGGCCGGCGATGGGGCGCTGATGATTGATCCGAACGATGACAACGAAATCGCCAGCGCTTTAGAAAAGTTATGGAAGGATGATAATCTGCGCGCCGAATTAATCGCCAAGGGAAAAACCAGAGCGGAACAATTTTCTTGGTCCAAAACCGCGGAACAGACGGTTAAAATATACCGAACCGCCCGTATTTGACAGCGGTTTGGAATAGTTTTATAATGAATAATAAATACATTTTTTATGCAAGTCAATAAATGCGATATTTGCGGAAAAATTATTAAAGACAATAAAATGTCTGTGGGAATAAAAACGCCAAAGGTGTTTTATATAAGTTTTGATTTGTGCGGAAAATGCGGAGATCCAATAACTGAATTTTTGAAAAAGAAAAAATTATTAAGCGAGCAGATTAAGAAAAATCAAATTTAATATGCCGCCGCGGCTTTCAATTAATTTTTTATTTGCATCTTTTTTTGTCCTTAGCTTATTGATTTTCGCTCCGTCAGTCCTTGCCCAAGATGCCATCCAATGCACGCCGGAGGATGTGAGTTTAAACATAA
>JBBUEG010000092.1:0-3316 GCA_038056985.1 Patescibacteria group bacterium
GAAGTGGTCCAGCTTGATATTGAAATGGGATTTATTGAAAGCCAAAATGATGTGATGGATATGCAGGAGAAATTTTTAAAACATCTGTCCGGCCGCTTGAAAGAAAATAATGCCAAAGATTTTGAAATTTCCGGCGTGGAAATTCCGGAGATTTCATCAATTCCCAAAATGACTCTGGAAGAAGCGCAGGCGATTATTGAAAAAGAATACAAAAAAGAATGTCTGGGCCTGCCCGATCTTGATCCGGAACACGAGAAAATGATTTGCGAATTCGTGAAAAAGAAAGAGGGATGCGATTATGTTTTCGTGACTCATTTTCCGGCCAAGAAAAAGCCGTTTTACATTATGGATGACGCGGAACATCCGGGCAAATCTTTGAGCTTTGATTTGCTTTTTCGGGGGATTGAAATTTCAAGCGGGGGACAACGCAATCACAATTACGAAGTGCAAGTGGAAAAATTCAAGCGGATGGGCTATGATCCGGAAAGCTTTAAAGACTACCTTTCCATTTTCAAATACGGAATGCCGCCCCACGGCGGCTGGTCTATCGGTCTTGAGCGCATTACAATGAAAATGCTTAATCTTTCCAATGTGCGCGAAGCGTCGCTTTTTCCGCGCGATCGGCACAGGCTTACTCCTTAAAATTTTCGCATTATAATTAATTTATTTTTTTATGGCATTGCCTAAAAAATTCGCGGCGTTTCTGGAAAAATCAAACATTAAAATAAAACCGGTGGCGCATAAGACCGTATACACGGCTTTTGATTTGGCCAATACTTTAAAAATAAAATTAAATCAAATTGCCAAGACCGTGGTGGTGAAAGTTGATCCGGCCATTGAGGAAAACGGCGTCAAGCATAAGCATATTTTGGCCGTTTTAAGCGCGCATCAAATGCTGGATTTGGGAAAATTAAAAAAGATATTAAAGGTTAAGAAAATTGATTTGGATAGAGAAAATATGATGGCGAAATTATTCAAAATCAAACCGGGCGCCATCACGCCTTTTTCCGCTTTTCATAAAGTTCCGGTGGTGATAGATAAAAGTCTTTTGAAAGTCAAAGAGCTTTTAGCCAGCTCTGGTTCATTCACTGATTCGGTAAAAATTAAAGCACGGGATTTGGTCAAAGCCGGAGGAAAAGCGATTTCAGCTTTTGGGAAAAAGAGGCCAAAGTAACATTTTGACAACTTGTTTGCGTTTTGATAGTCTTATAGCAGGCGACTAATTTAAATTTAAAATTTATGCGTTTTCAAAGAAATATATCAGTTCAAAATGTGGTTTGGAAGGAAGGTAGATACTATGTAGCCCAATGTTTGAATGTGGAGGTTTCAAGTTTCGGAAAGACAAAGAAAGAGGCCTTGATTAATCTTGAAGAAGCGCTTGAACTTTATTTTGAAGACCATAAAAAACCGCGATTTTTAAAGATTGTCAATCCGGTAATTGTAAATCAAAAGCTCACTCATGCCTAAGCTTTATTCCTCGCTTGAAATTATTAAAGTCCTTCAGGGGAAGGGCTTTATTTATATTTCTCAAAAAGGCAGCCATGTGAAATTTAGGAAATTCGGCAGTCCGACGCTTACGGTAATTATTCCGGCAAATCGAAAAGAAATGCCTTACGGCACATTTCGTTCAATCTTGCGTCAAGCGGGCCTAAAAGAAGAGGATTTTGAAAAGCAATAATTTTTATGTCCCATATTTTTAAGCTTGAACAATTTGAAGGCCCCCTGGATCTGCTTTTGCGGATGATTGAGGAGGAGAAGATGGATGTGACGCAGGTGGCGCTCTCCAAGGTGACCGACCAATTCATCCAGTATCTGACCGGCATTGAGGAAAAACGCCCGGAAGAATTGGCTGATTTTTTGGTCGTCGCTTCCAAATTGCTTTTGATAAAATCCCGGGTTCTTTTGCCGCAGATTGTCTTGGAAGAAGACGGGAGCGATTTGGAAAAGCAGCTGCGCATTTATAAAGAGTATTTGGAAGCGTCCAAGATCTTACACAAGATAATTTTAAAAAAGCCGTTTGAATATGTCAGAGAAGATTATCCGCCAATGTCGGAAAAAGTTTTTGTCCCGCCTAATAATTTCGGTACAAATGAAATGCATCAAATGTTCGTTGAAATTATCAAGGGAATAGAGCCGTATGTGAAGCTTACGGAAGAGACAATGCATAAAATCGTAAGCGCGCGGGAAAAATACCAATATATTCAAAATCTGATTTTTAATAAAGCGTCTTTGAAATTCCGCGAGCTTCTGGAAGATGCTCAATCAAAATCCGAAGTGGTAGCAACATTTTTAGCGATTTTGGAGATGGTCAAACAGCGCCATGTGGTCGTAAGACAAGGCGAACTCTTTGACGAAATTATGATTGAGCGGGTAGAAGAGCAGGAAATTCAAAACTAAGAAAATTCAATAAAAACTTATGTCGTATATGCGACGATCGCCTGCCTGCCGGTAGGCAGGTCTGATATACGACATTTGTTTTGACTAAAATAACTGATAAAAAATTTGCGAGATTTATGACAATTTAATGTCCCGAGCTTTTGCCCGTTACGCCGTCGTAGACTTCTTTATTTGGCTCGCCTTCCACTTTCATCACTCCCCAGGCGCCGCGGTCCATTCGAGAAAGCGCGTGGTCAACCAATATATTATTCCCCGGAACTTCCAAGCCGAATTCTACAATGGTCGCACCTCCGGCCGGTACGGTGGTGGTTTGGATGTTTTTGTGCGGTTCGCTGCCTATAGCCGCTTCCGGATAAACCGTGTCAAAAATTTCTCCAATCACGTGAAAAGACGAGATTTGGCTGACACTGCCATTGCCGAAATAAATCCGTACTTTATCGCCGACTTTGGCTTTCATATTGCTGCCGGTGAGCGAATTGGTCTTACCGTTGAAGACTATATAAGTCGGCAGCCCGTCCAGCATCCGATTCGCGTCAAAAACCTGCAAACCCTTTGCGCCGATCGGATCAACCGCGTAAAAATCTCCTTGCATTACATAAAATTCTTTGTCTACTTTGGGCAAGCCCTCTTTCGGTTCCACTAAAATCATCCCATACATTCCGTGCGCCATATGAGCCGGCACATTGGGGTGGGCGCAGTGATAAACATAAAGCCCGGGATTGAGCGCTTTGAATTTCAAAGTTTTTGATTCGCCCGGACCGATATCGGTGACGGCGGCGCCTCCGCCTGGTCCTGTGACCGCGTGCAGATCAATATTGTGCCCGTGGACGCTTGAGATGCTATTTTTGAGCGTGAGCTCCACCATATCGCCCTCGCGCACGCGCAACATCGGTCCCGGAATTTTTCCGTCAAAAGTCCA
>JBBUEG010000093.1:0-1140 GCA_038056985.1 Patescibacteria group bacterium
TGCGCACAATTCATTTTTTTCTCTTAATATTAAAAGACACTTTGAAGAATTTTTGAAAAATAATCACCAAAGCGAAAAAACCCAAAACGCCGATAATAATAAAAGAAGCGGGCGCTGTCTGATTAAGCAAACTGGAAGCGCGGGCCGTAAAAGCTCCCAAAACGCCTTTGGGCGCTACCGTAAAATAAAGCTTGGTTGCCGCGGCCACGCCGATTGACACGCCTTCTTTCTTAGCTGTCGGGTGCGCTTCCAAAAAAGCGAAATACGCTCCGGGCTTGGTATTCATTGGAAGAGTCAGAGTCACCGCCACTGATTTTGATTCGCCGGGATTTAATTCAAAAGTTTTCGGCTCAAAAATAAACCAATCCTCTTCGGGCCGCGATTCTTTCTGATCGGCCATAAAAGTCACCGCCACTTCGTAGGTGCCCGCTTCATCGCCCGTATTTAAAATCGGAATGGAATTTAATTTGTAAATCCCGCCGGGAGACAATTTTTCCGTGATTTCAATTTTCCCCAGACCAACGCCCACGCCGACGCCGGCCATCATTAAATTGGGAACAGCGGCTACACATAAGATGATAATAAATAAAGCTAATTTGCGCATAAAAATTATTTTAATAAATTAATAGATTTTTTTATTAAATCCCAATGTCAAAATCTAAATGTCAATTCAATGACTCAAATCCAAATATTTTAACATTGAGGCTTGGGATTTCCTGCCTGCCGGCAGGCAGGGATTTGACATTTGATCCTTGAAATTTTGTTTTCGGGTTTTTCTTACGGTGTCGTCGCCACTATCGTCACTGTCGCCGAGTGCGCGTTATTGGATAATGTGCTGGTTGGCAGAGTGAGGCGAAGATGGAGATCGCGCGTATCCAATTCCGATACCGCGGAATCAAAAGGATAATTTGTTCCGGCGGCTGAAAAATTCGTCCAAATACTGCCATCTTTTGAAAAATCCCATTTGATTTGGTTGACACCCGGACTTGTTCCCAAATTCCAAGCATTGCTCCCGTCCGAAAAATCAGTGGAACGGATAGCCAGATCGGCCGGACCGGCATCCACGCGGACATTCTCCGGATCATTAATGCCGGAGGGAGTGGTATCTTTTGAAGCATTTAGAGCCACGGTGCCGAAATT
>JBBUEG010000094.1:0-2054 GCA_038056985.1 Patescibacteria group bacterium
AAAGAATTAGCCAAAGAGCACACGATTATAATGAGCACCCATGTGATGCAAGAAGTGACCGCGGTGTGCAGCCGAATTTTGATCATCAATAATGGCCGGCTCGTGGCGGACGGGACCGAGGCCGAGCTTTCGCGCGCGGCCAAAAAAGAAAGAGTGTTGCATCTTGAGATTGAAGGCGCCGGTATTGATTTGGCTCTGCGCAATTTGGCCGGATTGGAACATATTGATATTGATAAAAATGAAAAAGGAATTGTAAGCGCGACGCTGGTTTCCAATGAATCAGTGGAATTGCGGCCGGAAATATCAAGACTGGCGCGCGCCAATAATTGGACGATTTGGAAGCTCGTAGAACGGGAACAAAAATTGGAAGAAGTGTTTCATAAACTCACTCAGTGATTAACTGCACACTATATACTACCGACTACTCACTAAATTATGTTTGACTTTAAAAATATATTCACCATCACTCGCAAAGAATTGAAAAGTGCGTTTGATAATCCGACCGCGTATGTGATTATTGCCGTGTTTTTATTGCTCTGGGAATTTTTGTTTTTTAGAAACGCTTTCTTGGCCGGCGAGGCGTCATTGCGCCAGCTTTACGACTTTTTACCATGGCTTTTGATAATTTTTATTCCGGCCATTACGATGGGGGCGATGTCGCAGGAAAAAAGTGAAGGCACTTTGGAGCTTCTCCTTACTCATCCGGTGCGGGAGTACGAACTTTTGGCCGGAAAATTCTTGGGCAAACTTGTTTTTGCGGCCATTGCTCTGGCTTTTGTTTTTCCCATTGCCTTCGCTTTTAATCAATTCGGCAATTTGGATTGGGGGCAGGTCGTCGGCCAATATTTGGGTGCGGTTTTTTTAAGCGCCGTTTTGATCTCTTTGGGAATTTTCGTATCATCGCTTTTTGCGAGCCAAATTTCTTCAATGCTGGTATCAGCCGCGGCCATTTTTTTCTTAATCATTGCCGGATTTGAATTTGTGACCGCGAGCCTTCCGCTTCAGCTTGTGCCGATTTTTGAAAGATTATCAGTGCTTTCTCACTTTGATTCAATGGCCAGGGGCGTGATTGATCTGCGGGATGTCTGGTACGCTGTTTCCGGAATTGCTGTTTTCTTGAGCCTGGCTTATTTGCGCCTTATTAAGCAAAAATTCGGAAACCGAAAGCAAATTTACCGGCGTTTTCAGACCGGCATAATGCTTTTTGTCGGTATTGCGGTTCTGACCAATATTGTCGGCTCGTCCATTCCGGGGAGGCTTGATCTTACGGAAAATCAGGCCTATACATTGAGCTCGGCTACCAAAAAAACATTATCCGATCTTTCGGATGTGGTAAATATTACGGTTTTCGCGTCCGGAAAATTACCGGTCCAGCTTCAGTCTATAGAGCGCGATTTGAAAGACATTTTGCGTGATTATCAAAATTTCGGCGGCAGCAATATCGCAGTGTCTTATAAAGATCCGCTGGCTGATCCGCAAGCGGCCGAAGAAGCGCGATCATTCGGAGTCAATCCCATCCAATTCAATGTGGTCGGTCAGACGGAATTTCAATCTCAAGCCGCGTATCTGGGGCTGGCCGTTTTCTACGCTTCCAATCATGAGTCTATTCCGGTGATTCAAAAAACTTCGGATCTTGAATATCAGCTGACGAGCTTTATTAAAAAATTGACGATTTCGGATAAGAAGAAAATCGTGTTTGTCGGCGGTCACGGAGAAAAATCAATCTCCGGCGATTATGCTGCTCTGAAAAGAGAGCTGGATAAACAATTCAGCATTGAAGAAAAAACGCTTGATGATTCCGATGCTAATATTCCCGAAGGAACGGCTGTACTGGTGATTGCCGGACCGAGCGAAAAAATCACTGATAAGGCTAGGGAAAGTATTAAAAATTTTATAGAAAACGGCGGTTCGGCTCTTTTTATGATTGACGCGGTGACCATTGAATTGCAAACGCTTTCCGCCACGGCCAATAGCGAAGGGTTTGCTGATTTCTTGAGCGAGTACGGCATTACGGTCAATAGCGACATAATATACGATCTTAAGGCCAATCAGAC
>JBBUEG010000094.1:2154-4014 GCA_038056985.1 Patescibacteria group bacterium
AAATACGCGGCCGCCAGTTTCTTGCGGGAAGCGAAAGACAATCAAAAAGCGGCGCGTTTGATCGTGGCGGGCGATTCCGATTTCTTGACGGACGAATTCGCGCAGGATAATCCGCAAAACATCGGATTCGGTTCGGCTCTGTTTTCCTGGCTGGGACAAGAAGAATCATTGGCCGGCATTAAGCTGAAACAAGAAGCCAATCGCGCTCTGCGATTTGACGATGCCGATCAGGCCGCTATGGTGAAATACGGCAATCTGGCCGCCGCGGTTTTATTGCCGGCAATTTACGGAATGATCCGGCTTTCCCGCCGGAGAAAATTGAGAAGGTTCACTTATAATTCAATGAATTAAAAAAGAATATGAAGAAGCAGACAATATATATATTCCTCGCTATTTTTGTAGTATTACTGGCCGCCGCCACATATCCGCAATGGAAAAAATACGCCGGATTTGAGGAAAAGCAAACCGTATCCGAGGCGATTATCAATCTGCTTAAGATCAGCATTGATAAGACAAGCCGCTTTGAGATAAAAGACGCTTCCGGTGAAAAAAAGTTTGTAAAAGAAAACGGCGTTTGGAAGGTAAATGAATCCGAAGCGGACGGTGAAATAGTAAAGGCTTTTTTTGATAATCTGAATAAGGCGGAATTCAAGGAATTAGCGTCAAAAAATAAATCCAACCATCAGTCTTTTGACATCAGCGAAGATAAGGGCATCACTCTTGCAATCGCGACCGAATCCGGCGATAAGAATTTTATTATCGGAAAATCCGGCGCCAATTACAATTCATTTTATATAAATATCAAGGGCGGAAATAATGTTTATCTTTTTTCCGGCTCTTTGCGTAATGATCTGACAAAAGATGCAGCCGGTTGGCAAAAGAAAAAAGAAGATGAAAAGACTGAAGAAACAAAGGCGGAATAGTAAGTATTGTGAAATCCGGCAAGAGCGGAAATCTTTTCCAAGATTCCCGCTCTTTATTTTTTTAAAGAAATTTGTTAGAATAAAATATAGAAATTAAGCTAGTTTTTATGCCAAAATACGAATCAATAATCGGGCTGGAAATTCATGTCCAGCTGAAGACCAAAAGCAAAATGTTTTGCTCGTGCGATAATTCGGGCGAGAATCTGTCGCCCAATACCGCGATTTGCCCGATTTGCCTGGGGCATCCGGGGACTTTGCCGGTCTTGAATCGCCAGGCTTTGGAGTGGGGGATTTTGGCAGGCCTTGCCCTAAATGGCGACATTGCGGCCAATACCCATTTTGACCGCAAAAGCTACTTTTATCCTGATTTGCCCAAAGGTTATCAAATATCGCAATTCAGCGATCCGATTGTCAATGGCGGCCGATTGGAAATTGAAGGACGGTTTGACGGCAAAAATTGGGAAAAGAAAATGATAAATCTTGAGCGCATTCATTTGGAAGAAGACGCGGCAAAATTGATCCATTCGCCGACCGGAGAATCGTTTGTTGATTATAATCGCGGCGGAACGCCTTTGATGGAAATTGTTACTAAGCCGGATTTCAGAGCGCCGGAAGAAGCCAAAGTATTTTTGCAGGAATTGCGCTTGATGATGCGCTATCTTGGGATCTCGGACGCCGATATGGAAAAGGGGCATTTGCGCTGCGACGCCAATATCTCGCTTCGCGAAAGCGGATCAGAGATTTTAAATCCAAAAACGGAAATTAAAAATATAAATTCATTTCGGTCCGTAGAAAGAGCTTTGGTTTTTGAAATAAAGAGGCAGACTGATTTGTGGAATGAAGGAAATCCGATCACTTTTCAGTCCACGCGCGGCTGGGATGAAGCCAAGCAAAAGACCGTGGAACAGCGCACCAAAGAAGAAGCGCACGATTATCG
>JBBUEG010000095.1:0-6175 GCA_038056985.1 Patescibacteria group bacterium
GGCGCTTCCATATTGACCGATGCTTTAAAAGGCAAGTCTTTGGCCAGCGCCCGGAGACTGACTGAAGGCAAATTTCTAACAATTTTGGGAATCAGTCCCAATCCGGCCAGGCTCAAATGCGTGCTTTTGTCGTTTGTCGCCTGGCAAAAAGCGCTTAAACAGATAAAATTTGCGTTAAAATAATATTTTGTGGTACAATAGGAGGCGTGTTTATGGTTGGAGGGATGTGGGCAATTAGCTCAGTGGTAGAGCGTTCGGTTCACATCCGAAAGGTCGCAGGTTCGATACCTGCATTGCCCATTGTTTAATAATTCTTTAATCTTTAATATGTCCGAAGAAATAAGGCCGGAATTTCAAAATCAAAATTCTAATGAGCCGAATTTGCCTAATTTAAATACACCCGAAGAGCCGGTTTTCAGGCAAGTCTGGCTTTTTCTTTTTGATATTATAAAAATAGTGGTTTTGTCTTTGGCCATAGTCTTGCCGGTGCGCTTTTTCTTGATCCAGCCTTTTTCAGTCAAGGGAGCGTCTATGGAGCCGAATTATCACGACGGCGAATATTTGATCGTTGATGAAATATCTTATCGTTTTCGTGAGCCCGAGCGCGGAGAAGTAATCGTCTTGCATCCGAAACTGCAATCCGATTTTTACATCAAGCGGATCATCGGCTTGCCGCGCGAAACAATAGATATTGAAAACGGGCAGGTGAAAATCAGCAATGCCGAGCATCCGGACGGGTTTATTTTAAAAGAGCCGTATTTGGAAGAATCTTTGGTGACGAGCGGCTTTTCGCACCGAGTCTTGGAAGACAATGAATATTTTGTTATGGGAGATAATCGGGGAGCCTCCCTTGATTCGCGCGCTATCGGACCTATCCCCAAAAAAAACATAATCGGCCGCGCCTGGGTGCGCGCCTGGCCCGTGAATCGGGCGGCAATTTTTTCCGCCCCGCTTTATCAATATAATTTTAACAGCGTAAATATTGAACCGTAGATATTATTTTTATGAGAAAACCAAAACCGAAATCTTATCAGCTTATTCGCGGAATGAAAGATGTCCTGCCGCAGGAGGACGCGCGCTGGGATCTTATCAATAAAACGGCCGAGAAGCTCGCGCGGTCTTTCGGGTATGATTACATTGAAACGCCGATTTTGGAAGACACCAATCTTTTTGTCCGTTCCGTGGGCGAACACTCGGATATTGTGGAAAAGGAAATGTTTTCATTTACGGACAAAGGCGGGGACAATGTGTCAATGCGTCCCGAAGGCACGGCGCCCATTATCCGGTCGTACATAGAGCACGGAATGATCAGGGAAATGCAGCCGGTGCGCGTATGGTACAATGGCCCGTTTTTTCGTTATGATCGCCCCCAGGCCGGCCGCTATCGGCAATTTCATCAATTCGGATACGAAGCGATCGGCGAAATTGATCCGATCATTGACGCGGAAATTCTCTTAATGACCAACCAATTTTTTAAAAAATTGGGGATACCCATATCAATTCAGATCAATTCCAACGGCCATCCGGAATGCCGAGCGAAGTTTATTAAAGCGTTTCAAGAATACGCGCGCTCCAAGCGCTTTATGCTTTGCGAAGATTGCAAAAAACGGTTGCTCAAAAATCCGATGCGTATAATTGACTGCAAGGAAGAAGGCTGCCAGACTGTCGCTTCTTCGGGTCCGCAAATTGTGGATCATCTTTGCGAAGATTGCCGCACGCACTTTACGCGCGTTTTGGAATATTGCGACGAAGTGAATATTCCCTATGTCCTTAATCCGCGGATCGTGCGCGGGCTTGATTATTACACTAAAACTACTTTTGAAGTCTGGGCCGAAGGGGAGCAGGAGGCGGCTCAAATGTCTTTGGGCGGCGGCGGGCGATATGACGGATTGGCCGAAGATCTGGGCGGCCGGCCGACGCCGGCCATTGGCGCGGCCTTGGGACTGGAAAGAATCAGTCTGAAGCTCATTGACCGGCAAATTCAAAAAGAGCGTCCCGATATTTTTATCGCTCAATTGGGCGAAAAAGCGCGGCGCAAATGCCTAGGACTTATTGATGCGCTAACCAATGCAGGAATGTCGGTGGTATCGGCTCTTTCCAAGACGAATCTTAAAAATCAGTTGGAAATAGCCAATAAAAAAGCGGCTAAATTTGTGCTGATTCTCGGCCAAAAGGAAATAGTGGACGAAACAATAATGCTGCGCGATATGGACGCGGGCGCCCAGGAGCTTTTGGATTTCAAAAAAGCGGTGGAAGAAGTCAAAAAACGCGTACAAGCTTACGGCGTATTGGTAAAGGATTTAAAGGAAAGCGGCTTGACAAAATAAAGATTTTGCTTCATATTTAATTGATTAAAATATTATTTAATAACCTAAAGAAAGGAAGGTGAATCAATGGCAGTAGAGGTAAAACGCAAACCAACGGAATCAATGGAGGCTTTTATGCGCCGTTTTAGCAAACGGATGATGGAAAGCCGCGTCTTGATAAATTTGAAAAAGAGGAGATTTTACGAAGAGCCGAAAAGCGACGCGATCCGTCGAGCCAGCGCCATTCGCAGGAAGAAATTGTCGGAAGAAAAGGAATATCTTCGCAAGATCGGAAAACTCCCTTTGGAATTTCAGGGCAAGTCCGGAAAATTTTTTCGTCCCCAAAAAAGAGGCAGCGCTTCCCGCATCTCGGTGCGGAGTAATGTAAAATAATTTATGACTCTTCGCGAAAATCTTGATGCCGATTTTAAAGCGGCGCTTAAAGAAAAAAACGAATTAAAGCTGTCAGTCGTCAGAATGGTTAAGGCCGCTCTAATGAACGCGGAAATATCATCGGGCGGCAAGGGTACCTTTGATGATGCAAAAATTTTAGACATTATCCGCAAAGAAGCCAAAAAGCGGAACGATTCAATAACAGCCTATGAGCTTGGCGGGCGAACCGATTTGGCGGAAAAAGAAAAACAGGAACTGGCGATTTTGCAAAATTATCTTCCCAAAGCCATGGCCGAAGAGGAGGTAAAGGCGCTTGTTCAAAAAACAATTAACGATTTGGGAGCAAGCAGTACCGCTGATTTCGGGAAAGTGATGAAAGAAGCGGTAGCGCGCGCCGGAGGCCGGGCGGATGGCAAAATCATCAGTGGAATCGTAAAAAATCTTTTATCCTAAAGTGATTTTCAATTGGAAAATCCGCTTCGTTCAACGGGGCGGATTTTTGGTTGCGGCAAATCGCGAGCGGCCGGAAAGGTCTTTAATGAATTTTGTTTCACTTTGAGGCAGAGCCGCCTTGGCGATTTTTAAAAACTTGATTTTTTGTCCGGGAGCGATTTCGCAAATGGCCGTGAACGGATTATTGCGCAATTTTATCAGTTGTTTAAAAAAATCGCGGTAAACATCAAGCCCGTCTTTGCCTCCGTCCAGAGCCTGGCGCGGCTCGTATCGTACTTCCGGCTGGAGGTTTTTCATTTCAGAGGTTGTGAGATAGGGGAGGTTGGCCTCGATTAGCTTGAATCCTGAATCCTGAATCCTGAATCCTTTTGTAAGCTGAAAATATGGCCGGAGGAGATGGCCGCGGAGGAATTGAATGTCCCGCGAAACTCCGATCCGTTTTGCATTTTCTTGGGCGATGGTGAGTGCGCGTTTTGATGAATCGAGGCCGTAAAAGTTAGTAGTTGGTAGTGAGTAGTTGGTAGCTTGCCCTCCTAAATTTTTTTGGAAAATTTTGGATGGTGAGTAGTTATCAGCTTGCAGTGTTTTTATTAAAGAGATGATGATCGCGCCGGAGCCGGTACCGACATCAATTATGTCTATGTTTGTAATTCCGGCCATTTGGATTTTTTTAATCTCCTCCAAAGCCAGATCAACCAATCCCTCGGTTTCCGGCCGCGGAATCAAAACATTTTTATTAACAAAAAAAGCCAGGCCGTAAAATTCTTTAAATCCGGAAATATAAGCCAAAGGTAAATGTTCTGCCCGGCGTTTGATAAAATTTGCGAAATCGCGCTCTTCGGAGCGTGAAAGTACAAATTCCGGATGAGTATAAATAAATTCGCGCGGCTTATTGATGGCCGCGGATAGTATTAGCTCGCTTTCCAATTCGGACTGCCCGATTTTGGCTTTTTTAATGATTTTTCGTCCTTGTTCCAGCGCATCATGTATGGAGGACCCTTGCCCCTTGACAAATTTCATAAGATGAAGTATATTGTATTATTACCAATAAAAACGGTGTTTTTTAAGAAATAGAGCCTTTTTCATCGTCCTTCCGCGCAGGTTGCTGAGATTTGTGCAACCCCTCCTACGCGCGAATCAAAGCATTTGTCGGAAGAGCAATCCGCCTATGGCGTATTGCGATCTCTGCGCTTGCCGGAAGGGCGAGGGAAAAGGAACTTAACCATTATATAAATTCATCGCTTTTGAGAAGCTGTCGGCGCAGGCCATAGCAAGCGCTTGTTCGCAATTTTTAAAAATTTCTGGCAATCGCAACTGTTCTTCTTTGGAAAATTTTTTCAAGACGAATGTTTTTGCGTCCGGAATTTTTTTATGATTAGGATTAATGCCGATGCGCAGACGGGAGATGTTTTCCGTACCGATCTGTTGGATGATTGAATGGATGCCTTTGTGGCCGCCGGACGATCCGCCCATGCGCAATCTGATGCTCCCAAAAGGCAAATCAATGTCGTCGTAGGCGATAATGCAGTCGCTGGTTTTTATTTTATAAAAGAATAGCGCGGCCTTTACGGACATCCCCGATTCGTTCATAAAGGTCTGGGGCTTTAGCAGAATTATTTTTTTGTGTCCGATTTTTCCTTCGGATACTTCCGCGTTAAATTTTTTGACAAACGACCAATTTCCAAAGAGCGAATCTTTTCCCCAATGATCGCGCGCAAAATCAAGCGCCATAAAGCCCGTATTATGGCGGGTGTGTTCGTAAGCGTCTCCGGGATTGCCCAGGCCGACGATGATTTTCATAAAATGAAAAAGTTGTGATTATCTTGGCTCCGGCTTGGTATTTATGATGATCGGCGTTCCTTCAAATCCGAATTGTTCGCGGATGCGATTTTCCATATAGGCGTAAAATGATCCGGGCAGCTTTTTCTTGGTTTGAATGTTTATTTCAAAGGTCGGCGGAGTATTGGAGGTTTGCCTGACTCCGTAAAAACGAAGCGGAATTTTTCCGCTCGGCGGTAAACGCCTGCGCAAATATCTGGTCAAATCTTCCTCTTGGATTATTTTTTTTGATTCACTGAAAACTTCCAATGATTTTTGAAAAATATCCTTGGCGTGCAAGCCGGTTTTGGCGGAAATAAAAATCATCGGCGCCCATTTCAGGAAGGGGAATTGCTGGCCGAAAAACATTCTGAATTTTTCCATGGTTTTTGAGGTTTTGTCCGGAATCAGATCCCACTTATTGGCGACGACAATCATCGGTTTCCGGCTTTCGTGGATCATTCCGGCGATTCTTTTGTCTTGCGCCGTAATTTCGGTAGCCGCGTCAAACATAAATAAAACGACATCGGATCGTCCCATGGCGCGCCAAGTGCGGGTGGCGCCGATACTTTCCGTCTTGGTGGCCATTTTGGCGCGGCGGCGCAAACCGGCCGTATCTATCAAGGTAACGGCTTTTTCATCCCATTCAATATGCGAATCAATCGGTTCGCGCGTGGTGTGCGGAATTTCCGAAACAATCATCCGGCTTTCGCCCAAAAGAGAATTGACGAGCGATGATTTTCCAACATTTGTTTTACCCACTATTGATAGGCGCAAAATCGGCTTATCGGATTCCTGTTCCGGCGGCTTCGGCTTGATTGTTTTAACCACCGCGTCAAGCAGATCGCCGATGCCGCTGCCGGTCAAGGCCGAGGTCGGAAGCACGGATTCCACGCCCAATTGATAAAATTCCGCGGCCAGGCTTCGTAAATTTCCGGAATCGGATTTATTGGCCGCGACCATTATCGGTTTATGGTATTTTTGAAGATCTTTGATCCAGTCCCGTTCAAAAGGCGACATGCCTTGCCTTACATCGGTGACGAATATTATGATGGATGAATTTTCAAGCACTTCGCCGATTTTTTTCCACACCGCTTCGTCTATCTCGTCTTTTCTTTCAAGATCGGCGCCGCCCGTATCCGCGAAAGTCAGATCCGTATTTTCCCAAACGGCCGGCTGGATATTGAGGTCTCTCGTCAAATGCG
>JBBUEG010000096.1:0-1683 GCA_038056985.1 Patescibacteria group bacterium
AAACACGCGCACTTGGGGTCCGCCTTTTTTGGGGCCGGTCGCGATAATGGGTTCCGCCACATAAACAGTCCTTGTCCCTTCGGCAGTATTTCCGGACGAATCAACTATGCTGTATTTTACTTCATACGAACCTCGCATCGCCGTATTGACGGCATTGGAAATAGCAATATTTGCGGAAATATCTCCGTCAACATTGTCCAAGGCGCTCGCGCCCGCATCTGCGTAAACGCTTCCCAATATCACGCGCGCCGGATTCTGGCCATTCAGGGTAATGATTGGCGCCACGGCATCAATGCTGGTGGAAGCGGACATACTCATACTTACTCGTCCGGCCGAATCGCGGATCCTCGCGTAAATCAATTTTCCTCCGCTTGATTCTGATCCGCCGAATGCCGGATCGGATGCGTTCCAATTTTTACTCGCGGCAAATATTTCCCACGGCGACCAATCCGCATTATTATTAGAAAAAGACATTTCTGCGGATCCGCGCGCGCCAGATGCGGTTATTACAAGATCAACAATTTGCGAGTTCGGATCAAATGTCTGGCGGTTTATTGTCAATGTTCCGGAAATTACAGTTTGAATCGCTTTGGCCGCATCAACTAAACCGTATCCATATTCTGTGTCATAACCACTTGCTCCCAAATCAGCCGCGGAATTTTCAATAATCTTGGGAATGTCTGCTCCGGAATATCCGGCTGACAAAAGTAGCGCCGCCACTCCCGATATGTGGGGCGCAGCCATTGATGTTCCTTGGCAAAATAAATAATCAAAAGTAGTGGTACTGGTCGCTCCGCCCACATAACAAGAGCCGGGAAATGTTTGCTGTAAAATACCGTCGGGCGATCCGTCGCCATTCTGATCAACTGACGAATCTCCGCCGGGCGCTGTTATGTCCAAGCCTGTGCCATAATTGGAATATTGGGAACGCGCGTTATCATAACGAATCGCGCCGACCGCGATCGTTTCATCGTAAGCGGCCGGATAAGAAATACCGGGATCGCCTATTCCGTCGTCTCCGCCGTTTCCGGTACCGGCCGTAATTACAATGCCGGCATTCCTGGCTTCCTGAATAGCCGAATGCAGCACCGGATCATCACCGTCTCCGCCCAAGCTCATATTTATCACTTTGGCGCCATTATTTTTTGCAAAAAGCACGGCTTGGGCAATCGCGCTTGACAGGCAAATATCCGAACATACCCGCAGCGGCATTATCTTAGCATTAAAAGCTATTCCGGTACTGCCGGCTCCATTATTCGTGGTTTGCGCGATAGTGCCTGCGATATGAGTGCCGTGTCCGACCGTGTCATTGGGATGTTCGTCATTTTCCACAAAGTCATACCCCGCCACAAAAGTTGTGCCGGCCAAATCCGGCGCCTGCACAAAAGTACTGTAAGTTTCATACGCGACGCCCGTATCAATTATAGCAACAATAACACTCGTGTCGCCGCCGTAAAGCGGCTCTACCGCGTCTTGATCCCACGCTTGGGGAATTTTTATTTTTTCAAAATTCCATTGTTTGGAGTACAGCGGATCGTTGGGCGTAAAAAATGGTTTGTAAATATAATTGGGCGATATTGACTCAATCAAAGAAAATTCTTTGGCCGCTTTAAAAAACGATTCGGACTTATCCGCGTCAGCCAATTTCGCCAGCAGGCGATTTTTCAATGTTTCCGATTTTCC
>JBBUEG010000097.1:0-1932 GCA_038056985.1 Patescibacteria group bacterium
TTTGTTCCGTCTGGCTTTGCACATCTATCGTTGTCGTATAAGGCAGATAGCCGGTTTTTGTTATTTCAATCAGATACGAATCATTGCGCAAACCGCTGAAAAATACCTGCCCGGGCGGAGTACAGCCTGAGGTATAACCGATGGCGGCGCTGGAGAGAGTGGGCGAGTAGCGCTCGTCAGCGGTCGCAAGTATAGCTTTATAGCGCAAATATTGATTGTTATCAAGTGCGGCCAATAATCCGGCGCCGCTTGCGTCGTAAAAAGAATTATTCGTGCCGTCCGGTCCCAGAAAATTCCAAGCGGCGTTGTCATTATTGGCGGCGACTTGGAATTTTACGCTGCTAACTCCCGCTTCGGCGATTTGATTGGCCGGATCCCACTGGATTCCTTGAAATACGCTTTGGCTTCCGGCGTCAAAGGTTGATGATTCAAGAGTGCCCGGCGTTTGGTATTGTTCAAGCACATAAGCGACGCGCACTTCGTCCACGGACGGAGTTGATATTGTATCGGGCGTCTCCAGCTCTATGCGCAGGCGCAGATCGCTGCCGCGCAAGACAAAGGCGTGAAGCTCGTCTAAATTTACCTGTTCAAAATTTATGCCTCCGTCCGTGGAGAGAGAATAGCGAATCGTACCGCCGTTTAAGGTTTCGGTCGCTTCTACCGTGGCATTGGCGACCCAGCCGTTAGCGGAATTTATTTTGATTGTTTGGGCCGCGGCCGGTGTTTCATAAAGTCCGCTATTTTGCGGGAGAGCAATAATACCCGATCCGTCCCAAGCGGCCGTGGTCGCTCCATCGTCGCGGCGATCTATGGAAGCGAAAGATTCTTCGTAAGCAAACGATTCGGTTGATTTGGATAAGGTCAATATTCCGGCCGTGGCAATGTCGTCAATATTTTGATCTTTAGTCCAGTATTTATTGGGGTTTGAGAATAGCGCTTGATTGCCGCCCTCGGACCAATCGGCTTGGATAAAAAATCCCCGGCCGGTAATTAAAGTCGCCGGATCATCATTGTTATTGGAAATGGTTACGGAAGCATCGGTAAGCGGCAGGCCGGTATTTACATCATTTACCGTCATAAGCAAAGAATGGGGCGAGTGAGGCGCTAAGACCAAAGTCAATTCTTGGGAAATGCCCGGCGGCAATTGTATCACCGAAGGATTTTTTCCGGCAATGTCATCAAAGCCGGCGCCATTAAATTCCAGATCGTATTGATCCCATTCCAAATCGCCCAGGGCCGCCAGGCCGTTGCTTCCCGTATCATGGTTTCTGTCGTATTTGGGAGTATCGGGATTGGATCCGCGCAATTTTTTACTTTTTAGCCGAAAGGCTTTATTGGATACTGATTGGCATTGCTGATTGACCGTTTTGACGACCAGAGAGCTTGTTTGATCAATCGTAAAGCTCGCTTCAGTCACCTCGCCGATCATAATTGACAAATCCGGTTTGGCCGGCGTATAGCCGTTGCCATTGGCTTGTTCGGTGCCGTCTGAGGTGTAGCCGGATTTGGTTACTGTGATGCGGTAATTTTGGAGCGAGGGCGGCAGACTTAAAATAGAAAGATTGCCGTCAATGTCGGTCGTATTGGCGATATTAACAAGCGGTGTGGTTGCGGAATTGGCTATTTGCACGGTTGCTTCCGGCACAGGCTGGCCCGATGCGTTGAAAACTTGCAAAAGAAGCGAGCCGGTGTTGGGCGCCGATTCCAATCCGCGCGGAGCGATTATTGTGGTAAGAGTGGTAAGAATTTTGGAGCTGGAGAGGATTTTAATTTCCGTTCTTTTATAATCATTAGGCGTGGTGTCGCGCGGCTTGCCGACGATTGTTCCGGCGGCGTTTCCGTCAAAAGGATCATCAATGTAATCAACGCGCGTCGCGGCCGTAAAAGTCAGTCCGGAACGGGAAATATTTTGGCTCGTCGGAATTGAGCCGG
>JBBUEG010000098.1:0-5902 GCA_038056985.1 Patescibacteria group bacterium
TTGGTGGTGACGCCGAAATAACCGGCCGCATTATTTTTATTTTTCTTGGCATCGGCCACGAAAGAATCGGCCCATTTTTGCATACTTTGCGTCATATAGATCTTCAGGCCGGTGACATTGCCGTAATTGGAATCAGTGGAAAAGCTTCCGAAAAATTCGGTAAAAAACCGCGCTATTTTTTCCACATCGCTTTTCCCGCGGCTCACCGCGATTGCTTGCTGGGAATTTGCAGTATTCGCGTTTGCTTGGCCGCCGATTGAAGCATTAATATTGGAAATATTCGCATTTGAGCCGTTAACCGCAACATTTTTGTTATCAATAGCGGCATTATTGATATTTTGATTGGCATTATCAGTCTTTTTGCAACCCAAACCGGCCAAAGCGAATACCGCAAGTAAAAGTGCGATAAATTGAATTTTCTTGATTTTCATATTGATTGAATTATAACACGATTTTCTTAAAATCCCAATGTCAAAATCTAAATATCAATTCAATGACTTAGATCCAAAATTTAAATGTTTTGTCATTGAGATTTGGGATTTAATTTGACATTTGAGCTTTGAAATTTGGATTTCACAGCGTCGCCACTTTCTTCTCCATTTCATGAATTTCTTTATCATCGGTCGCTCCAAGACCTCCGCCGCCGCTTTGCTCAAATTCGCGCTTGGCCGCCTCTATTTCCAAAAGCTGCCTCGGATCCGAAGTCATCAATTGATCCTCGCTGTAAGATGCGACGACTTTGATGGCCACATGCTTGCTGCCGGCAAAAAATATTCCTTCGCCAACGCCCGATTCCAATAGAAGAAACCGCTCTCCCTCGGTCAATAAAAAGGTCTTGGCGATCACATCAATGCCGGCCGGCGATTGGCGGAGAAGCAGCTGCAGGGCGGAATTGGTCACAATGGCCTGGCCGTAGGGCGAGCGCAAAAAATCATTCACATCCTGCGTAATGGTGGTCACGCCCAAATAATATTTGCGGCAGCGCTTGACCAAAGCGAAAACAAATTTAGCCGAATCCTCGTGCTGCATCAGCCACCACGCTTCGTCTATGACCAAAATGCGCTTTTTTAATTTGGACCGCACCACATTCCAAATGTAAGTGACAATGGAATAAACTCCGATTGGCCGCAGCTCGTCTTCCAAATCCCGCACGGAGAAAATCACCAATTGATTGTTCACGTCAATATTCGTGGGATTATTAAAGAGGCCGGAGAAAGTTCCTTCAGTAAATTTTTTAAGGCGCAAAACCAAATCGTCTCCTCCTTCCATTCCGGACAAGATTTCCTGAAAATCCTGCACCAAAGGAATGGAAGCGGAGTCCAATTTCGTAAGATCCGTTTCGGAAGTAATGTCTTTTTTAGCGTAAGTTTCTAAAAGCGCCCGATCAACAATTGAATCTTCCTGATGAGTCAATTGGCCGAGCATGAGCCGTACCAGTCCTTTCAATGTAATCACGGCCGAACGGATAATATCGCCGGTTTTTTCTCCGCCCATCGGTCTCGGCAAATCAAAAGGATTGATCTTGCTTTCGGAATTCAAGGAAATATTGATGTAGCTTCCGCCCACCGCATCGGAAAGAAATTTATATTCCCTTTCCGGATCAATCACTATCACATCAACACCGAACATCAGACTTCTTAATATCTCCAGCTTCACGGTGTAGGATTTTCCGGCTCCGGATGTGGCGAAAACGCAATAATTGGCGTTCTGCAGGCTGAATCTGTCAAAAAGTATCAAGCTGTTGTTGTGGCGATTGATTCCGTAAAGAATGCCCGTATCCGATGTCAGCTCCGATGATATGAAAGGAAAGCTGGAAGCGCAAGGCGATGAATTCATATTAAAGGATGATTGCAATTCATCGTTACAAAGCGGCAAAGTGGAATTGAATCCTTGCTCGGCTTGATAAACTGATCGTCTGGTAAATACCAATTTTGTTCCGAAAAGCGATTCAATTTTATCGGTCAAAAGATCCAAATCGTCTTGGGACTTCGCATACATTGTCACATACAATCCGAATTGAAAAAATTTCTCGCTGCCTTGGGTGAGATCGTCGCGCAATTTTTCAATATCCCTGAGAGCCGTCTCTCTGACCGGATCCCGAGGAGCGCCTTTTTCCGCGTCTCCGATCAATTGCGCCTCCAGCATACCCACTTTATTTCTTAACTGTTTCAAGATAATTTCCGCGTCAATCGGGTAAAAATACATTGCTACATCCAAAAGCGCGTTGAAATTAATGATGGGCATAAACCAGCCGATGGATATGTACCGGGGGTAAATCGTGGCAAAAACCGTCCTGACAAACAATGATCCCAATTCCAAAAATTGGGGCTGCACTTTCATGGCGGAAGGCGCTATCAAATCGCGCACCGAGACTGTGCCGGCGCGGTATATTTTTTCCGCTTCAAGTATTTCCCGTTCTTCTTTGGTGATCGGCTCTTTGGTGATCAGCGCTCCGGCTTTTTCTTTTTGTTCCTCTTGCGGCATCGCTGTATTGATTTTTTTTCGTCCCAATAAATTGAACATAATTTGTAGCTTCTTTAGCTTTTTAGCTTCAAAAGCTTCTTTAGCTTTTCGTTTGATCCGATTGCAAAGCTATCGGAAGCTAACGAAGCTAGGGAAGCTTGTTTTATCCTTCAATATTAAGCTTCGCCACTTCCGTCATTTTTTCCTGTTTGGCGATTTCTATGTTGTATGAATTATAATACAATTCAATGAGACTCTGCGTGTCCAGCGGCACGGCCTTGATTCCCATGGCTTGCATGCCTTCCGCGATCAAATCCACCCTTTTGAAAAGCTCAATCCTGTCTTCCTCAAATTTCCGGTGCGAGAGAGCGACGGCCGCGGCCGGACGAAAGACCGCCGAAAGAGAGGATCCGAAACCTTTTTGCTTTTTTCTATCGGCTTTTGCGTCATAAGGCACGGCAATGTAAAACCGCTTGGTCATAATCTCGGCCATTTCCAAAAGCTCATTGATGTAATTCCGATAATCGGCCATTTGCGCCTTGAGCAATTCATTGGATTGCTGTTTTTCCAAGTCTTTCAGATTATCCAAATAGCGGTCAATGTCCAATTTCCGCGACTGAATCACGATCTGCATCGGATGATCCAGCGAATTCAAAAATTGCACATAAGCCTGAATAATGGCATTTTGCTCTTCTTCGGATTTGAGCGAGAAATTTATGCTGGAAACCAAAAGCACGGATCGCAAAGTCCCGTCTTTCATCACCACGGTATTGTCTCTGATTTCGTAAATATCCAGAAAAGATTGGGTGGAAATGGTCGGTTTTCGGCCGGACATTGAATTTTTAGAAAGAGGCATATCGCGATAAATTCAAAGTAAAAAGTAAAAAGTAAAAAGTTCAAAGTTTTGGTTTTTGTAAATTTTCCATTTCTTTTTCCAACTCTTCTTCCGTTTGTTCGCCTTCGTATATTCCTCCGGTATCGGCAATTAAAGACAATTCGGAAAGTCTGGACGGCTTGGTTCTTTTTTCGGAAAATTGCCGTTCCGTTTCTTTTCTTTTAGCATCGCGCATTTCTCGATTTGATTTTATTTCCGGCGACGCCATCAGGATGTCGTGATTATGCCAGACTCTTATATCCGGCCTTGTTTTCGCTTTATAAACCGCCAGTAAAAAATAGTGAAAAGGCTTGCCATTCGGCTTATAAAAAGCCATTGGCGCGAAAAAAAGGCCCATTAGGATAGTCGCGATTACAAAGGGCACGGTGTCAAATATTTTAAACGCGCCGAATTCCAGCACCCCCCAAATAATAAGCAAAACAAACTGGCGGGCCGTCACCGGCCCGAAAATCTTGTTTTCTATATCAATAAATTGCGGTACGACGAATTGCTGCATAGTTGTAGCTTCATTAGCTTGTTAGCTGCATTAGCTTCGTTAGCTTTATCGGGGATTGAAGTTTTTGATCATCACATTGAGCATTTTCATAACCTCAATAAGCAAGGAATCAACTTTCGTATAATAAAGATTTTTTATTTTTGCGAGCCGTTTTGCTATTTCAATTTGCGTTTCAAGCTCTGCTCCGGATCCATACGCAATTCTTAAAAACTGCAAATAATCCGCTTTGGTTCCTCTATATCTTCCTTCAGCAATATTTGACGGGATAGAAACAGCGGATCGCTTCATTTGAGAAATTAAACCATATATTTCCTCTTTTGGGAATTTTTCTGTAAGCTCATAAATCGCGACAACGAGCTCTATTGATCGTTGCCAAACAATAAGTTCTTTGTAAGAATGAATTATCATAAATTTCGTCCTAACAAGCTAACGAAGCTATGGAAGCTAGTGAAGCTAACTCTTAAGCTCCCTATTAAGCCGATTGACCGTCTGCCATTCTCTAAGGCTCATATTTTGGCTTTCCGCTTCGGAGACACCACCTATCATTTCCGGTATGCTGATATTCCGCTCCAGGGAATTTTGAATAACGCTCAAATACTGCTGATAAAGCGTACTCTTGCGCCAAGCGGCGATTCCCATCATTCGTTTTTCAAAAGATTCGTTTTCCAAAATTTTTATCCGCTCCAGCGTGCGATCCGCAAATCCCTGATGATTTTGCGCGAAACGGCGCAAATCCCGCAAGCTTAATTGTTCAATCTCTTCAACCGGTCCGGTCAATTTTGACGGCAGCCGCACTTCCGCTATTTTCGGTTTGTCCGTATCAATCACCTGCGGCCGCTCGCGGCGGATGGTGATTTGACTTGTATCTTGCGCTCCCTCTCCCTTTATGGGAGAGGGTTGGGGTGAGGGCGGTGGCGGCGGCGCTTTAATCTCCTCTTTCGCTCCCTCACCCTCCCCTCTCCCCAAGGGAGAGGGTTGCTCAACTGGCGACCCACTATGAATTTTTCTATATTCTTCCTTGGCCAAGGCCATAACTTTTTCAATGGCCACGGCGTCAAATTCCATTCCCCCGTTTGCCGCCGGCTTAGCCAATGATTCTTTGGTCTGCAAAATATCCCTAATGCCGCGAAAATAAGCGGTCAAATAAGATTTCAATTTCCTTTTGCCGTTTTCATCGGAAAAGTTCACCAAAGAATGGTTAATCACCTCATCGGCCGCTTTGTCTATCTGCTCAAGAAAATCTTTTTTTCCGCCGCCCGTCACCGCTTCGTGTTTTTTGAATTTCTCAACATCTTTCTCATCTTCGGCGTCAAAATAAAAATAAGATCGGGATTTGGGGGGTTGGGGAGGGAGGGTGCGCGGGGTTGGTAGTTGGTAGTTGGTAGTTGGTAGTTTTGATTGAGTTTGAATTGGCGGTTGTTGCGAGAGTTGGGGCGAGGGTGATTGCGGCGCCACTTGCGGCCTTGGTGGCGCTTTGACCCCCTCGTTCTCCCCCTTACTCTCGACCACCCCTTGCCCCTCCTTACTAAGGAGGGGATCGGGGAGGTCATTCTTCGTATAATAATCCAGCACAGGCGCAAAAATCTGATCCAGCAATTCATCTTTTAGAAGCCCGGCTTGCTCCGGTTTTAAATTCAATTCCTTTCTTATGATAATTCCCAAATCTTCAAATGGAAATTCCCGTACGGCCGCTCGCAAAACAAAAGACGCCAATTTCAAATTGTACTTATTTTCCAGCGACTCCATCTTGGCCATCGCCTCATCCGAAGACAGCGCCTGCTGGATATTAGGCGGAAGAGTTTGAAATTTGCTTATGGTATCTTGTAGAGACATATTATTTCAAATCTCCGATCGCATCTTTTATCTCATCTTCCGATGCCGGATTTTCTCCTACTGCATTATAATACTCATTCTTAAATTCTTCCAGTTTTATATTATACTCCTGTTTGGCGGATTCTCTAATTAATGGGTTATCCGATTGAGTGTGTTCCGACGCCTCCTTGAGTCCCCCTATTGATTTTATCAACCTACCCGTTTGCACTGCTCCG
>JBBUEG010000099.1:0-3496 GCA_038056985.1 Patescibacteria group bacterium
TGTAATTCTTTAAATTTATCCTGTGCTTGCAAAAGCCGCTTTTCATTAATGGTGTATCCTTTCAAAAGGTGATCCTTCAACGTTTTTGTCGCCCAAATGCGGAATTGAGTGGCGTTTTTAGAATTAATCCGATAGCCGACGGATATAATCATATCTAAATTATATAGGTTCATTTTTCTTATCTTTCCGTCCGCGGCAACCTGTTCCAAAATGGAACAGGTTGATTTTTGCTCCAATTCGCCCGTCTGATAGATATTGTTTACATGCTTTACAATAGCCGGCCTCTGCGTTCCAAAAAGCATCGCTATCTGATGGGCATCCAGCCAAATCGTTTCTTTTTCAAGCCGCACCTCAAGCTCCGGGCCTTTTGAAGTTTTATAAATAACAATTTTTTTAGAAAAATCGGATTCTATTGATTTTCTTGGCATAAATAAATTTATTCCTATTTTATCAGCTTTACTACCGTCTTTGGCATAAGCTTTTTTTCAATCGGCCGCGGAGATTGATTGAATAATTTTATCGGTTTTTTAGGAATTGGCGGCGGAACAATTGCTGTCGGACGAGCAGATGGTATAATTGGCGTTTTTTGCAAGGGTTGAATTGACGCGGCCGGGTGAACAGGCATTGTTGTCGGAACTTTTTGAGCCGGACGCATTGATTTAAAGCCGACCGGCGGCTGTTTCAGAGCATCGGTCAGGCTCATTATTTCCGGAGCTTTTACCAATTCAGGCTCGGGCAGTATTTTTGGCGCAACTTTTACTAAGGGCCGCGGCGCATCGCGTTGCGGATCAAAAATATTTGATTTTGGCAAAATCTTGCGCGGCTTAGCACTCTCTTCTTCTGTCGGCCCCGTCATACCGGTCCAGCGCGAGATTTTATCCTCAACAATCGCTCGGGGCTTGGCATACCGCTCGCGCGAAGAACGGATAATTTTTTCAAGACAGCCTGTCTTTTCTTCGTCCTTAAGCGGCGGGAGGCCCGTGGCGGAAAACGGCTCGGAGGCGACGCCGTCAATCATCAGCCTGACATACATATTGAATTTGGAAATATTCACCAAATCGGTCTGTTCAAATTTAGGCATAAATTCTTTTTCCATAAATTCCGCGTCTTGCGCTCCGATCCTGAAACAAACGATCGTGCCCACATTGCCGAAAACCGCGGGCAGCACTTTTTCATCAAGCTGTTCCAAATATTGGTGCGCCAAAATCAAATCCAGGCGGTATTTTCTGGCCTCGGACAGAATACTGGCAAAACTCTCGGTGGCGAAATTTTGAAATTCATCAACATAAAGAAAAAAATCGCGCCGCTCTTCCATCGGTATATCTACCCGCTCCATAGCCGAAATCTGAAGCTTGGTAATAATCATACCGCCCAAGAGCCGGGCATTATCCTCGCCGATCCGGCCTTTGGACAAATTCAACAAAAACACTTTTCCATTGTCCATAATTTCCCGCATATCAATGGTTGACTTCACTTGACCCACGATATTTCTAATCATGGTTGAAGAAAGAAATTGACCCACTTTATTTTGGATTGGCGCGATTGCTTCCGAAGCGAATCGCTCATTATATTTGGCAAACTCTTCCACCCAAAACATTTTCACCACCGGATCGGTAATTTTATCAACGACTTTTTTCCTGAATTCTTTATCGGACAACATTCTCTGAATGCCCATCATCGTGCTGCCCGGGTAATCCAAAAGAGCGAGAATGGTATTATTCATTATGTATTCCATGCGCGCGCTCCAGACATCGGGCCATATTTTTTTAAAAACGCCCATCAGTCCGGATGCCACCAAATGCTTGTGCTTTTCATCAACCGACTCCAAAACATTGAAGGCGATAGGCCAATCCATATCGGCCGGATTTACATAGATAATATCATTAATGCGGTTTGCCGGAATAAAATCCAAAATCTTTTCCACTAAATCGCCATGCGGATCAATTACGCCCACCCCGTGCCCGGCCCGAATGTCTTCAATGATCATATTTTCCATTACCGTGGATTTTCCCATACCGGTCTTTCCGACCAAATACATATGCCGGCGCCGATCGTCTTTTTTTATGCCAAATTTTCGCCGTACGCCGCGATAATTCGTTTCGGCGAAAGGAATCACCTCAACGCCGTTTAATTTTTCAAGTTGGGGAATGGGACACATAAATTTTGAATTTTGCGTTTTACGCTTTGAGTTAGTCTACTATCGGTATTTCAGACGGCGGAGTTTCTTTGGCTTCCGCCGGCTTAGCCGTGACTTTTGTCGGGATCTCCTCTATATCGGTAATGGGGATGCCGAAAGGCGGCTCGGCTCTTTTCGCTTCAGTGCGTTTCAAAAGCGGCGCCTTGACCGATATGTTCGGGAAATGATAAAGCGTGGCCAACTCCTCAATATTCAAAACGAAAAAACCTCCGCCCAGCCACATGCTGCGCGATTTATAAGCGCGCAAAAGTTTGATCTGCCGCGTTCGCAAGCGCTGTTTGACCAGTACATAATTTGCCGCTGTTTTGGTGCTCTTTCCCACTTTAAAGCCATTCAGATCAAGCGATTCAAAAGGACGCATGGCTCCCATAAAACTCTCTACTCCCTTGGCTTTGTTCATCACTTCTTTGTGCGCCAAATACATCATTCTGATTTTTGATTGAAATCCGGTTTTTGTCGATTTAAACTGAATCGCTTCAATCGCGGTTTTTTCTCCGGGCGAAAGATGCTGCATCAGGCTCGGCATATCGCTTTTCTCTTTTTTTACCGTTTCTCCCGGACGAATATTTATCTGATTTAATATTTCCTGAAAAAGCCCTTGCAATTCATTTATAACGCCGCCAAAAACGCCAGAACTGCTGCCGGATTTTTTCGCTCCGATTAATTTCCTCACTAAAGCTTCTGATTTCTCTCTCCAGCTCTCGTTAATGGGTTTAATGCAAATTTGAAGCCAAAGCTGCTCGCCTCGGCCCATTCGACCGAGAGTCTCCATCAAAGGCCCCAAGGGATCCAAAAATTCTCCGGATAAAACATGCTCAAATTGCGGATAAGTGCGGAGAGGATAAGCCTGATCATTTTTTAAAACCAATTCCGTCCCCCACAAATCATGAGTTTGGAAAAATGTTTTGATTTCAAATCCTTTGGTATAGTCCTCCACTTGAGTGATTTCCGCGTCCGGATACTGCGAATACACGGCCGCTTCCACCAAATCACGGTACCTTTCCGGCGCGCTGATAATATACTGGATATATCCTTCAATACTGATCAATTCCAGGGTAAACCATGGCTGAACAAAGCCGTCCCAGTGCAATTCTTTTTTAATCGGCGTCTTATACGCTCCGGCCAAATGAGCCAGCATTTGCTCCACGGCCTTAGGCGTCTGTTCATTCAGCTTTGGAACATCAATAGCCAAAAAAATGCGATTCCAGCTGTTAATAAACTTTCCCTGGCGATTATCAAGCCAGCCCAAATACGCTCCGTAAATTACCAAAAACACCACGAAAATCCATCCGCCGTTTA
>JBBUEG010000100.1:0-2548 GCA_038056985.1 Patescibacteria group bacterium
ATTTTTGACCGCAAGCTTTATAGCTTCCGCGATATGCCGGTACGCTATTGCGAAAGCACCATGGTTTACCGCGACGAACAATCGGGAGAGCTGGGCGGCATCGCGCGCGTACGGGGTATCACTCAAGACGATTCCCATGTTTTTTGCGCTCAAAGCCAGATTGAAAAAGAAGTTTTGATGATTTGGGATATTATTAAAAAATTCTATTCAACTTTTAATTTTGACTTGAGAATCAGGCTTTCACTTCACGATCCCAAACAATTTGAAAAATATTTAGGCACACCGGAAATTTGGAAAGCGGCCGAAGATAGTTTGAAAAATATCGCCAAGTATCGCGGAGCGGAATTTGAAATAGGCATTGGCGAAGCGGCGCTTTACGGCCCGAAAATTGATTTTATCGCCAAAGATTCTTTGGGAAGGGATTGGCAGATGGCCACAATCCAGCTTGATTTCAATCAGCCGGAAAGATTTGATCTTAATTTCATCAATGACCAAGGGCAAAAAGAGCGCGTGGTAATAATCCACTGCGCCGTTATGGGATCACTTGAAAGATTTATGGCGGTTTTAATAGAACACTATGCCGGTGCTTTCCCTGTCTGGCTCTCTCCCGTCCAAATCGCCGTACTGCCTGTCACTACCTCGCATAATGCCAAAGCCAAAAAGCTGGCCAAGCTTTTTGAGCAAGAAAATATTCGCGTACTTTTCGACGACGCCAAAGAGTCGGTGGGCAAAAAAATCCGCAACGCCCAAATGCAAAAAATTCCGTATATGATCGTCTTCGGTGACAAAGAAGCCAAATCCAAAAATCTATTCATTAAAGAACGCGGCAAAGAAAAAGTCTCCCAAACCACCCAAAAAGCATTCATTGAAAAAATCAAAAAACAGATTGAGAAGAGGAAGTAATGGATTCGGCTATTTTAAGCAATTCTAACTGATCCGCGTCTTTACCAAACCACGAACCAACAATATTTGTTCCTTCTTTTTTAAAATAAAAACCCCATCCATCTTGTGGGGATAATGGAAAAATTGACACATCCATTCCGCTAATAATTGACTTTATGGCATTTTCCGGTAATTCCTCCTCAGCTAAAGATTGTTTTATAAGCAAACCACCGATTGGTTCAGTGCCGGGTTCAGTGCCGGGAAATCTAGGCGTAAAAAAATAAACCTCGGAATTCGCCGCTGACTTAGGTTTGACATTAATCGCGACTCTATAAATCGGCTTACCAAATGGACGATAAAGAGGCTGAAAAATTTTAAAATTCACTAATCTTTGGGCTTCCTCCATTGTTGTTTCCTTATAAATGTATCCCATCCCCACGCTAAAGTAAGGCTCTGTCACCCAATCCCACGGGGCCATACCTATAAAGTTTTTAGATGAACTGAACGATGAAATATATAAAAAAATTAGCGGGAGGAATAATACTATTGAAATAATTATCAAGTATATTCCTCTCCGCCAGGTTAGCGCTTTGTTCATAAAATTTTACCAAATCCAATAATCGCAATGTTTGGTCTGTTGATGGCCTATGAATAGGGAGCAATTGTGAGTTCCATTACACCATCTTGCAGATGGATGATTCATGACTGCTTCTGCCCAGCAAAATGGATTCCCTCGAACAAGATTTTTATAACAATCGCTTCCAGGAAAATAGAAACACATATAGTTATGATCTAGACAGGGGAAAGAAGTTGCAAGCGCGTTAATATCGCCGCTCTTAGCAGCGCTCTTCCGCATGCTTTTGTAAATCTGAAGCAAGTCTTTTCTAAATACTATATCATGCGTCTTCCTTTCTCCGGAAATAAGAGCAACCTTTTGTTCAAATATCGTTACTCCTTTAAAAGAAATTACAACATTCGTTTCTCCGGGCGATAAGTCTTGAAGATCATAATATCCGCTTGACCGAGTAATGACGGATCTTCCGTTAACAGATACTTTCCATCCTTTAATATTTACTTCTATCTCTCTGTGTCCATCGGGAAAATCAGTTATTGATTCATTGTAAAAGACATGATCTTTAACATCCTCGGGAAATTGCACTAAATCTTCAGCGGAAATTACGATTACGCCCGATACTCTACCGTTAATAGCAGCTTGTGGTTGACCAAGAGTTGTCGCCGCACTGCAAATTTCAGTAAAAAACAAAATCATAATCAATGCTATGGTCGCTTTCTTAATCATTTTATCACCTCCTTTCCTTGTTGAGTTGTTGGCAGATTTAAAAGAACAATTTTATTGTCATTATTATACAGGACTATATATTTTTGTCAATAACTGGTGGCTCTATACCTATGATCTAAAAGAACGCGGCAAAGAAAAAGTCTCCCAAACCACCCGCAAAGCGTTTATTAAAAAAATTAAAAGACAAATTGAGAAGAAGAAATAAAAAAACCCGCAAGCGATGGTATGCTTGCGGGCGGTCAATGTAAATCATTGAACCCTCAATCCCGTAGGCGGTGCGGGAGTACTGGGGTTTGGCAGAGGAATATCATTTCCGCCCGTATTGTATGGACTCGGAACATACGCGATAATCGTGGTTCCGTTCCA
>JBBUEG010000101.1:0-12884 GCA_038056985.1 Patescibacteria group bacterium
TACGGCGGAACAATGCGTTTGGGAAGTTTTCCGTGCGTTTTGAAAAAAGGAACGCGGGCGTATGCGGCTTACGGGACCGAGCAAATTTCCGAGCGGCACAGGCACCGCTATGAATTGAATAATGATTTTCGCGATAAGCTGGAAAAAGCCGGATTGATTATTTCGGGCAATTACCTAAAGAAAAATCTTGCCGAAATTATTGAATTGAAAGATCATCCCTGGTTTGCCGCCGTACAATTTCATCCTGAATTCCAATCGCATTTTCTAAATCCACATCCTTTGTTCGTTGATTTTATCAAGGCTTGTTTGAAGTAAGATATAATAATTTCAAAGCCATAAATTTGACTTATTTTATGGTTTGGCGTGCCTTAAAATAGAGATAATTACTTCGATTATTTGTTGATGGTTTAGGTCTTTGCGTAAGCAAATCTTATGAACTTCGAAAAACACCCCCTTCATATAAAAAATCCCGAACTGCAGACATCGGAAGATGTCCAAGACGCGGTGGAGAAGCGCGAACGGCTGACCGGAGAAGATCTGCCTAACGATCCGGCCGTCCGTATTGAGGCATATATGGATCGCCTAGAAAATGTCTTTCTGAATAAAAACGAGAAAACGCGAGAAAGAAACATAGAAATATTAAAACCGGCAATCTATGATACCCTGCTCGCTAAAAAAGATATTGTCATAGACGAAATGCTTAAAAACGAGCAAAGAATCGCCGAAGATCAAGGGTATGGAATAGTCCCTATCAGAGAAGAAATGCTTGCCAGGCCGGAAACGCAAGAACAGGCGGACACCGTCATAAAAAGGCAAAAAGAAAGCTTGGACAATTGGATTGATTATCTGTCTTCGGACGAAGCCCAGTATCCGGCATGGTTCAAATATCTTGTCTGGAACAATGTTATAAAATTGCAGTCGCTGGTTAAAGAAGAAATAGAAGACAAAGAAACCGGCGAAAAAAAGATAATTTATACATTTTATACATCTGGAAACAGATCCAAATATTAACTCGCCGGAAAAAGCGGAACATGCCCTAATAGCAAAAAATATCTATTTAAGCGATTCGGGTAAAGATATTCTTCGCGAAACCAAATTCAGCCATGAAGGAAAAACATATGAGCTTGTAAGATTTACCGTAAAACAAATTGGCTTTCCAAACGGAGCAACAACAGAGGAAATATATCAAAAAGCTAAAGATTTGGGATTAGAATTATGCCCAGCAGAAGTCGGTCTATATTTGTGTTTGCAATATCCCGGCTACGAATCGATGTTCATTGCAATGCAACAAGTTACTATCCGTTATGAATACAATCCGGGCATATTTCGCTTGCACAACGGCGATAATGGTCAACTGGAGCTTCGTGGCAACGACGCCAAGCCGTCGGACAGGTGGTCTTCGGACCGCCAGTTCGTTTTTCTCTCCCACCCTCCTTCGCGTGAAGCTTCCGCCTCCGCTCCTCCTACGCCTTCTGCTTCGGAAGGACGCAGTAAAGCTTTGGCGGACGAGCCGGACGGGCACGGCAAGAAAGAAACTTGAAAACTTTGATCTTGATTTCCATTCAATTCCGCGCTATACTCGGTTTGTATGGACATTGTGGAAATCAAACCGAAAATTGAAAAGTTGGCCGAAAAATACGGCCTTTGTTTGATTTTGCTTTTTGGTTCGCGGGCAACGGGTAAAACTCATGTTCGCAGCGATTTTGATATTGCGTATTTAAGCAAAATACCCTTGGATTTAATGGATGAAGCGCGGCTGATTTGCGATCTGATGCCGGTTTTCCGGTCGGACAAGGTCGATCTGGTAAATTTGAAAAAAGCGCCGCCGCTTTTGAGAAAGCAAATTTTTGACAGGCACCTAGTATTGTTTTGCGCCGACAAAGCGCAATATTTCGCTTACCAGATGTACGCGTTGAGGGGGTATACGGAAGCAAAGCCGCTGTTTGAACTCCGATCATTATCCATTAAAAAATTTTTACAAACCCATGCTTGACAAACTTTTAGTTGAAGGAAAATTCAAAAATTTGCAGGAGTATCTGAATGAAATTGAGGAAATTTTAAAAGCGGACGAAGCGGCGGTTGTCAGCGATTTCCGTTCTCTGAAAGCGCTGGAAAGAAATTTTCAGCTCGCGGTTGATGAAGTGATAGATGTTAATGTCCATTTTATCAGAGAACTTAATTTGAAAACCGCTGATGATTTTCAAAGCACTTTTGCGATTTTGGCGGAAAGCCGGATCCTCCCGCCGAATTTTGCCTCAAAAATCGCTCCGGTTGTCGGATTAAGGAATGTTCTGGTGCATCGTTACGAGAAGATTGACAAGGGTTTTTTTGTTCGTCAGGTTAGAAAAGAGTATCAAGACTTTATAGAGTATATGCGACATATCAGCGATTATTTGAATAGAATATAGTTTTTTGAAATTGGCATATTAAAAAATCCCCGCAAACCGGGGATTTTAAGTGAAATTTATTGTTCTTGATGGGATATTTGCGTATTAGGCCGAAGCGGCTTGTTTTTTTACTGCATCAATCGGCTGGACGCTCGCGATGGTGATCCAGTCCCGTTGGCCGTTGTATTTGGTTTTCTTGCGCCTGGTGAATTTTACAATGCCGGCGGTCAAGGCAAAAAGCGTATCGTCATTGCCCCGGCCGACATTGTCGCCCGGATGAATTTTCGTGCCGCGCTGGCGGGTAATAATAGCGCCGTGCTTGGCGAAAGCGCCGTCGGCGATTTTGACACCCAGCCTTTGTCCATGTGAATCGCGGCCTAAGGCTGTAGAGCCGCCTGCTTTTGTATGAGCCATAAAATTTGAGAAATTCCAATTTCTAAGCACCAAATTCCAAATTGTTTGGAATTTTGGATATTGATATTTGGAGATTATTTGATATTTGGGATTTGTAATTTGATATTTTATAGTTTACTATCCTTTCCAAAAAGTGTCAAGCGGGGTATAATGAAAGTGCAAAGTTTAAAAAAAATCATAAGATTTGCGCATAAATTTCAATAAGCAACATTAATTTTGAATTTTTAACGTTGAGCTTTTAATTATTACCTATGCGCATCGCCATCTTTACTGATACATTTTTACCGCAAGTCAATGGCGTAGTGCGGTCAATTGTCACCACCGCCAATGTTTTGGCAAAGCATGGACACAGTGTGGCAATATTTACTGTTAGCGCCGAAAAAATAAGCAAGAAAATAAAAGCCAAGGATCTTGACGAACGCATCCAAGTCTATCCGTTTTCTTCGTTCGCGCTTCCTACCTACAAAGAGCTCCAAGTGAGGATTCCTACTTTTGTGCCGTCGCTTTATGAAGTATATCGCTTCAATCCTGATCTGATTCATTCGCACACGACATTCGGAATCGGCTGGGAAGCGGTGATGTCCGCCAATTTTTTAAACATTCCTTTGGTCGGCACTCATCATGGTTTTTTGGCGGAATTTTTAAAACATGTCAAGCTTGATTATCGGATAATGAAGCCTCTGGCCCGGCGCTATCTTTCGTTTTATTACAATCGCTGCGACGCCGTAATCAGTCCGTCCGAAGCGCTGGTCAAGGAATTGATGCAATATAAATTAAGGCGGCCGGTGCATGTGCTTTCCAATCCCGTTGATTTGAAATATTTTTCCGTCAATAAAACCAAAGAATCGCTGCGCAAAAAATTCCACTTGAACAATCCGACGATAATTCATTTCGGAAGATTGAGTTATGAAAAAAGCACGGATCTTGTTTTAAAGGCGTTTGCGCAAATCCTAAATTGGGGGATTGACGCGCGCCTGGTCATTATCGGCGACGGGCCGGAAAGGGGAAAGCTGGAAGCGCTGCGCAAGAAATTAAACATAGAAAAAAGCGTGGAATTTACGGGGATTCTTCGCGACAGCGATTTAACAGAACGGATCGCGGCCGGAGATTTTTTTGTTTCCGCTTCAACGATTGAGACGCAAGGCTTGGTATTTTTAGAAGCAATGGCGCTGGGTCTGCCCGTGATCGGAGTAAACGCCGGAGGAGTTCCCGAATATGTAGAAAACGGAAAAACCGGATTTATTGTTGAGCCGGGTAATGTTAAAGCGATTGTCGAGGCAATGAAGAAATTTATTGACCATCCGGAACTGCGCGAGAGCTTCGGCCAAAATGCCAAAGAAAGCGTAAAAAAATACGACGCGGATGCGATAGTGGATAAGATAGAAGGAATTTATAAAGGATTGCTTGCGAAAAAATGACAAACTTTTAATTATTATATGATTGCTTGCCTTTATCTGGAAGATTTTGGAATAAAATTGCCGGGCGGGATTTGGACTGCTTGGAAAACTCAGGTGGCAGCGCTTCGGGCCGCGGGCGTTGAAGTTGTGACAGATCCAAAGCAGTCGCACGATATTTTGCATTTGTATGTGCCTTTTTTGCGTTCGCGATATTTGGCGGAGATTTATCACCGCAAAAATCGCCCGCTCGTTACGCATATTCATATGACGGCCGAAGATTTCAGGAATTCTTTTGTCGGGAGCAATTTGATCGCTCCGTTTTTTCGTTTGTGGCTCAAGTCATTTTATAAAAAAGGCGATGTGATTTTGACTCCAACCGAGTACACGAGAAAACTGGCGGCTAAAAATTACAATTTGCCGATTGATAAAATTATCGCTGTCTCAAACGGCATTAATTTTAAAGAATTTTCGCCCGATGAAGCGATAAGAGAAAAATATCGCGATCGTTTTAAAATGAACGGTGTTGCGGTTTTCAGTCTAGGCTGGGTTTTCCCGCGCAAAGGGATTTACACATTCATTGATGCGGCCGGTAAATTTCCCAAAACCCAATTTTTCTGGTTCGGTCAAAGAGCGCCAAAGGGGCTCACTCATCTTCCGCGTCCGATTGATCCGCCGGCCAACGCGAAATTTTCCGGCCGGATTGACGATGCCCGGGGAGCGATGAATTCCGGCGATATTTTCTTTTTTCCGTCTTATGAAGAAAATCAGGGGATTGTAGTTTTAGAAGCGGCGGCCGCTGGCCGTGCCATTCTTTTGCGCGACATTCCGGTTTTTGAAGATTGGATGTTCCACGGAAAAAATTGCTTGAAAGCCAAAACCGACGAAGAATTTCACGAATATTTGGATCAATTGATTTCAGACGAGAAATTAAGAAAGCGGTTGGGGGAAGCCGCGCAAAAAACGGCGCTTGAGCACGACCTTAATAATGTGGGAGAAAAATTAAAGCGGATTTACGGACTTGTTTTGTCTTAGGCGGAAATAAGTTATCACGGCAATTAAAACGATTATGATGATCGTAGCGGTGAGGCTGTTTTGTTCAATGACGCGCATGGCAACGCGCCACTTTTCTCTGAATAAAAATCCAATAAACGAGAAAAATGCCACCCATACTGCGGATGATAGAATCAAAGCACTGAAGAATTTTTCCGGCTTAAGAAGCGATAATCCGGCGGCCATTGAAGTGTAGATGCGGATATACGGCGTGATGCGTCCCAAAAATGTGGTCCAAAATCCGGAGCGAGCGAAGAATTTGTAATATTTTTCAAGCTTGTTATGCGTGAGGCCGATGCGCGGCCCAAATCGCTCAAGGATTTTATTGCCCCAAATGCTGAAAATAAAATAGAAAATTCCGGCCCCTAAAACATCGGCCGCGACCGCCATAAGCATAAAACGGATCTCATTGAATCCGATGGACGGCCCGAATTGCGATCCGCCGAAAAGCAGCAGAGCCTCATTGGGGAGATTGAAAAATATCGGAATCCCCAGCTCCGACACAAAAATCGTAAAGAAGATAATCACGTCGCCCCATTGGAAAAAATCAAAAACCGGCTGGTTCCACATTGTCTCAATGAATTGAAAAAAGTCTTTATAAAATGCGATTTCCATATTTTTCTTGATTTGCCTAAATTATAGCTTATCTGTATAATAATGCCAATGGGAGTAATCGCGAATATACAAATCTCCACCCGAGGCGGATCCGCCTTTGGCGGAAAAAACAAATATACAAATTCGTATATTGATAAAAATTCGCATATTCGTGAGTGCTATTATGATTAATTTTCAATCAGTTTCCAAGATTTATCCCGGGAATATTACGGCGTTAAAGGAAGCGACTTTTAATATTACGCCCGGAGAATTTGTTTCCATTGTGGGGCAATCGGGCAGCGGCAAGACCACCGTCATCCGCCTTTTGATTGCCGAGGAATCGCCTTCGCTTGGGAAAATCGTGATCGGCGATTGGGATATTACCAAAATTCATCACAGCGAGATTCCCATTCTCCGGCGGCAGATTGGCGTGATTTTTCAGGATTTCAAATTGTTGATAAAAAAAACCGCTTATGAAAATGTGGCTTTTGCGCTGGAGGTTTCGGGGGTTCCCTCAAGCCGCATAAAAACAATCGTGCCGCAAGTTTTTAAAATAGTGGGACTGGAAAAGAAAATGGACAGGTTTCCCAAACAATTGTCCGGCGGAGAGCAGCAGAGAGTGGCGATCGCCCGCGCGCTGATTCACCGCCCCAAAATTCTTTTGGCCGACGAGCCGACCGGCAATCTGGATTCAATCAACGCGCACGAGATCATTGATTTGCTTTTGAAAATTAATGAATTCGGCACGACCGTGATTTTGGTTACGCACAACCGCGAGATTGTCAATATGATCAAAAAAAGAGTGATCACGCTTGATCACGGGCATCTGGTGTCGGATCAGGCCACGGGAAAATATATTCTATGACTACTTTATTGAGAATCATAAAGTTCGCTTTGAAAAATTTTTGGCGCAATTTGGCGCTGTCAATCGTCACTATCACGATTTTGGTTTTGGTTTTGTTTTCTACCAGTTTTCTTTTGCTTTTGAATATTTTGGCGAGGACGGCCACCGGAGCGGTGGAAAACAAAATCGATGTGAGCGTTTTTTTTGAAGAAAGGGTGTCCGAAGAAAAAGTTTTGTCCGTGAAAAGCGAATGGGAAAAAAGCGAAGCCGTAAAATCAATTGAATACATTTCCAAAGACCAAGCTCTGGAACAATTCAAAGCCAAACACAAAGACGACGACGCGATCAAAGCGCTTGAGGAAGTTGGGCGCAATCCATTCGGCCAGTCTTTGGCGCTCAAGCCGAAATCGCCCGACCAGATTGAAAATTTGGAAAAGCTCGTAAACGGCGATGATTATAAAAGCATCATCAAACAAACTTCCCTTAGCGACAATCGCAAAGATCTGGAAAAATTAAAAGCCGTCACTGACAATATTCATAGGATCGGACTGGCGGCAAGCATTGTGTTTGTCATAATCGCCATTTTGGTGATTCATAGCACGATCAAGATGGCGATTTACAATCAACAGCCGGAAATTTCCATAATGCGCTTGGTGGGAGCATCCAATATTTTTATTCAGGGACCGTTTATCGTGGAAAGCATTTTATACGGACTGATCGCTTCGCTGATTGCCATGGCGATTTTATTTTTTCCGCTTCTCGGCCTGGTTTCTCCGTTTGTGGATAAATTTTTTGAAGGGTACGCGGAAAATATTTTCCAATCGTTTCTTAATAATGCCTGGCTGATTATTCTTTTACAGATTTTTTTAGGCGTGGTTTTAAGTATCGCCAGCTCCGGCTTTGCCATTAGAAAGCATTTGAAAGTATAATGATTGATACTTGCCAAAAAAAGGACATTATGTTAGTATAATGACGATGGATGAAAGATCCATCGCCTTTTTTGATTATTAATTACTCGTAATTTATTATCTCTCATATCTTCGCTATTATTTTCCTCCCCTTTATAGGGGCTTGAAGATAGAGGAATAAGGAAAAACATTATGTCAAACGAAATTTCGTTGGAGAAGCTTCTCCACGCAGGCGTGCATTTTGGGCACAAAACATCAAAGTGGCACCCCAAGATGAGCCAATATATTTACACCTCAAGAAACGGGGTGCACATTATTCATTTGGAAAAGACCGTGGCCAAGCTCAATGAAGCGGCCAAATTTCTGGAAGAAAAAGCCGGGGCCGGCAAGACGATTCTATTGGTGGGAACGAAAGACCAAGCCAAAGAAATCGTAAAAAAAGCGGCGGAAGACGCCGGGATGCCGTATGTGGTTGAAAAATGGATGGGCGGCACGCTGACCAATTTCGGGGTAATTTCCCGTTTGACCAAAAAACTAAAAACTCTTGAAACGAAAAAGGGAACGGACGAATGGAACGCCTTTACCAAAAAAGAAAAGCTGGTTATTGACCGCGAGGTCAAAAAATTGGAAATCAATGTCGGCGGCATCAGAGATTTGACCAGACTGCCGGATGCGCTTTTCGTGATTGATGTGAAAAATGAAGAAACGGCCGTGCGCGAAGCGATTAAGCTTAAAATTCCGATTGTGGCGATGATTGATTCCAACAGCGATCCGGAAGGAATTTCCTATATCATCCCGTCAAACGACGATGCGACCAAATCCATTGCGCTGATTGTCGGATTTTTGGCCGAAGCGATAAAGAGGGGCAAAGCGGAAAAAGAAGCGGCTATCGCTGAAAAATCGGCGGAAGTTGAGAAAAAAATAGAGGAGAAAAAAGAAGAAGTAGTAACGCAAGCTTAAAATTCAAAATTACGGTTTATAGTTCAAATTTTTTGTACCTTTATTTTGAACTTTGGACTCATAACTTTTAACTACATTCATATGACCATTGACATAAATTTAATCAAACGACTCCGCGATATGACCGGTGCTGGCGTCGCTGATGTGAAGGAAGCGCTGGAGGAAGCGAAAGGCGACATTGAAAAAGCCAAAGATGTTTTGCGGCTGAAAGGCCAAAAATCAGCCGCGAAAAGAACAGAGAGATCAGCTTCCCAAGGATTGATCGGCTCTTATGTTCACTCAAACGGAAAAATCGGCGTATTGGTGGAGGTGAATTGCGAAACGGATTTTGTGGCGCGCACGGCCGATTTTCAGGAATTGGTCCATAATATCGCTTTACAGATTGCCGCCGCGGCCCCGGAATATGTAAAATCGGAAGATATCCCGTCCGAAATTATCGCCAAAGAAAAAAGCATTTGCGCCGAAGAGCTCGCTAAAGAAAAAAAGCCGGAAGCTATCAAAGAGAAAATAATTGAAGGAAAGCTTCAAAAATTTTATTCTTCCGTATGTTTGATCAATCAGATGTTCATCAAAGATGATAAGAAAAAAATTCAGGATTTGATTACGGAAACTATTGCCAAAACCGGAGAAAATATTCAAGTCAAGCGATTTGTAAGATTTTCAATGTAATTCAATAATATCACATTATGGAATACGATAGCCGGGAACAACATTTGCCGCCCGAAGAACGAATATGTAAATTAGAGCAAGAATTGAGTGAGGCGAATGGGCGTGAGATCGTTTATAAGGAAAAGATTGATTCTCTTGAAAAGAAACTGAAAGAAGCTCAAGAAGAAAGCGAAAGGGATCCTCTGACTGGTCTTTATAATCGCCGTTTTTTCAATAAAAGTCTGGATAAAATGATTGTCGGGGCTGATGAAAGTCCCGTATTGGATGAAAGGCGCGCGAATATTAATAATCAGGAAGTGGGTCTTATTGTGGTGGACGCTGATCAATTTAAACATATTAACGATACTTATGGACATGCGGCGGGCGATGAAGTGTTAAAATCCGTCAGCCGCGCTTTAGATACGCTTAATAAAAGAGAAGCCACGGATATTGTCGCGCGCACGGGAGGCGATGAGTTTGTCGTATTGCTTCCGGGAATGAGTGAAGAGATGGCGGCCGAGCGCGCCAGGAATCTATGGAGCATTATCCGCGAATTCAAGGTGAGGGCCGGAGACGATCTCATACCGATAACTATCAGTTTAGGAGTCGGATCTTTGAAACTTACCGGGGTAAAAGATGCTTTATTCGCTGAAGAAATTCGGCTCAAAGGCAGCGATTTGCCGCCAGATGAAATTCATGAAAAATTGGAAGAGATGAAAAAAGAACTATTTGCCGAATTTTTGGGTCAAGTTGATGAGGCGATGTATGCCGTGAAAAAAGAAAAGGGTAGCGATCAGATTGCTCGCGTTTCTGAAGTCAAAAATAAAGAAAAGCTACCCGATGAAGCCGCCTAAAAACGACGACAAATTTTATTGGACAAGGCATGTAGCGGATAAAATGCGCTATTATGGAATTTCGGAATCGCTCATTAAACGAATTATTCGGTATCCGAAACGATTGGAAGAAGGAGTGGCTCCAGACACTTTTGCCGGAATGATGCCGGCCGGCTCCGTAAAACGGCCGCAGGAAATTTGGGTAATGTACAAAAAAAATGTAAAGCGAAAAACTAAAAGCGCAAAATTATTGATTGGTAAAATTATCATAATCAGTGCGTGGAGATATCCGGGTATTAGTCCGATACGAGAGAAGATCCCGATTCCGCAGGATGTGCTTGGAGAAATTGAAGAGGTGATGAAAGAATTGCAAACGAATAATGAATTATAAGTTATGGAAATTTTGGAAAATATTCCATTAGCACTTTATACCAGCATCCGCATCGGAGGTCCGGCGCGGTTTTTTTGTGTTGTAAAAAACGAGCAAGATTTGAATACAGCTTTGGAATTTGCGCGCGAAAAAAATCTGCCGGTTCTTATGTTGGGCGGAGGATGTAATAGTTTGTTTCCGGACAAGGGAATTGACGGACTGGTGATTAAGATGCAAAATACCGAATTCAAGCAAGAGGAAGATGGAAGATTTATTATTGGCGCCGGGGTGGGGCTAGGCTTTCTGGCGCAGGTGACCGCCAAGCTCGGGTTTGCGGGCGCTGAATGGTGTACGGCTGTGCCGGGCACTGTCGGCGGCGCGGTTTACGGCAATGCTGGCGCTTTTGGCGGAGAGATGAAATACATAGCGGAAGAAGTGGAATTTTTTGATAAGTTCAAAGTTCAAAGTTCAAAGTTCAAAGTTAGTGATTGCGAGTTTGATTACCGCGAGAGTGTTTTTAAAAAGCATCCGGAATGGATTATTTGGAGCGCCGTGATCCAATTGCGAAAAGGGGATGTTTTGGAAAGCCAAAAAAAAGTCCAAGAATATCTTGCTAAGAAACGACAGGGCCAGGATTTGGAAAATAAATCAGCGGGCTGCACTTTTAAAAATCCAAAATTACCGGATGATAAAAAGTTTTTGGAAAATTTGCGCGAAAGTTTGGAATTGGAACAAGAAGAATTTAATAAAATGACAAAAACCGGCCAGATTTCGGCAGGTTTTTTAATCGATCGCCTGGATCTCAAAGGAAAAAAAATCGGCGGCATTCAAATTTCTCCAAAACACGCCAATTTTTTAATCAACACGGGCGGTGCTACAGCCGAGGACACCGTCATAATGATTTCGTTTATCAAAGAAAAAATCCGCAATCATTACGACATCCAGCTTCACGAGGAGATTCAATTAGTCGGTTTTCCGATCAGCTAAAAATTTATAAAGGATATTCCTACATAATTAAGCCATGGCAAAGTAAGTGGGAATGGATATTATCTTATGAGATAATTAGATTGGGTGAAATCTGAATGTGATATATGACGATTCAAAAGTATAAATATTATTTTAGAAAGCCGAAGTCCGCGATTGTTCAAGATATCCTTCGTTTATTGGCGATTGGCGGTATGATTTACATCGCCGCCGGCTCTCCGTATTTTGTGCAGAAATTTTTGAAGAATTATTCGCGATTCAAAAGATATCCTAATAAAAAAATATCCAATGCTTTTTCCCGGCTTAAAAAACAAGGATGTCTTGATTTCCGCACTATTAATAATCAAATCTATATTTCACTTACTGAAAAAGGGAAACGAAAGGCGGGCTGGATGCAGATTGATGATCTAAAAATAGCGAAACCAAAAAAGTGGGACAAAAAGTGGCGTTTGGTTATTTTTGATATTGCGCAAATGAAGAAAATTTATCGCGAGGCTTTTCGAGGCAAACTTAAAGAACTTGGGTTCCTTTCACTTCAAAAAAGCGTTTGGGTTCACCCGTTTGACTGCCGTCCGGAAGTTGAATTATTAAAGGATTTTTTCGGTTTGTCGGATAATGAAATGAAATTAATCGTAGCGCAAGAAATCGGCAACGACGGAGAACTAAAGAATAAGTTTAAGCTACAATAGTTGATATTCCTCCTTAATTAAGCCATGGCAAAGTAAGTGGGAATGAAATTATAACAATTAAAGTAAAGGCGAGTTGGGGCATTGGAGTTAATTAAACCATAGAGCCGCGAGGCCTTGACGCTATTTCGTAGTAGTTATATGATAAAAGTGTGATAAATGAATCGCCATCCTCTCCTCCCCGCGCTTTCAGGATACTATAAACAGATTGTAGCGTATTATTTTATAAGATTTAATATTTAAAATAAGAGGCAAAATTATGAAGAGAATACATGTAAGCATATTAATCGTGGCTATGTTCTTAACCGTAGCTGGCACAGCATTTGCTGCGTCCTTGGCAATTAAGTGCCCTTCGGTAATAGCTATTAAATCGTTAAAAACTTTTACACTATCAAAAAATAAATATGTATGTTTCAAATCAGCCGCGGATGCTAAAAAGTCCGGTTATAAAAATGAATCTTCAGTAAAAAAGTCGTGGAAAATAGTAACCTCTTTTAATGGTTTGGTTGATAAAACGACTGATCCGTTCAGTACTACCGCTTCGCAGTGGCGTATGAAATGGACACATCCCAACGATAATGATAATTTTGCAATTGTTGTATACGATGCGACCAAAAATGAGTATAAAAAACTTATGGTAAATACTATTGGCGCAACGAATGATAGTTCAAATTATTACGGTGCTGGATCGTTCTATTTGGATATTAGCTCTGGATCGGAGTGGACTGTCACTATTGAAGAATATAAATAAACTATTTGCGATTATAGCGTAGCAGTGATTTATTCTTCTTATTATTATCAATTTTTGG
>JBBUEG010000102.1:0-4681 GCA_038056985.1 Patescibacteria group bacterium
TTGCGCCAAATCGTTAACGGAAAGAGGGAGAATTTCAATGAACTGGAAGAGGATTTCAAAGCAGTGAAAAGCGACAAGGTGAATATGGAGGCCGTCGTGCCGACGGGAAAAAATCTTTTTGAAGCGGTGCGGCTTTTTGAATCTCTGGCAAAAAATTCCGGAGGGAGCAGCTCCATTACCTTTGGCGACCCGATGGCGAAAGACGGATCGTTTGAGGAAGTGCCTTTTCACATAACCGCCAGCGGCAATATAGAATTTTTTGAAAAATATTTAAAAAAATTGGAAGATTTGCCTTACGGGATTAAATTTTTATCAGCCAATATTACCGGCGCTTCCGGCGTGTACAATAATGGTGAAATGAAGCTGGAGGCGGTAATGGTATTTCGGCCGGAAAAACCTTTATGAAATTATCGGAAATTAATTTAAACAGCGAAACGGTTTCCCGTTTTTTCAAAAAACGCTGGATGCTCATATTGTCTTTTGTCGCGGGCGTCGCCATTATCGGTTCATTTGCCTGGTCTTTTCTTTTCCTGCTCCAAGCCGTAAACAAATCCGTGCATTATGACGAATTAAAAGTTTCCGGCGAAACCAAAGGCATTGATATGGATTCTTACAATCGGCTCAAAGATAAATGGAAAGATTTTCAAGGAGGAAAATATATCGCACCGGCCGTCAATTTCGTCCAGACAAATACCAATGCTCTGAATATCAATTCAACAAATACTAACAGCGCGAATGATAATACTAATACTTCCGTTAACGCTAACGGCAATATCAACGCCGCCGCTAATGGGAATGAAAATACGAATATGACAAACATAAATCAGTGATTGACATATTAAAGTGTTAATGGGTTAACCCGTTAACTCGTGAACTCGTTAATTGCGCAATAAAATAATAGACTAAGTTATGTCCCGCGCCGCCCTCTCTGTAATTATATTTGTTATTGTCGGCTTGGCTCTGCCTGCCGGCACTATCGTGATTAATCTTTTTTTGCGGCCGAGGAAGTCGGCGCACGAGCCGCAAGAAAGCGTACCTTACGAAAGCGGATCGGTCCCTATCGGAAGCGCTCGGACCGTGGGCTTCGGTTATTATCAATACGCGCTTTTATTTTTGCTTTTTGACATAGCCGCGTTTTTTCTAATCCTCGCATCGCTCATCGCGCCGATTCTTTCCAGCGCCGCTTTCATCGCAATATTTATTTTCATAATTTTTTTATGCCTTACGATTTGGTACGCGCTCAAATCAAAAGAGTATTTGGAGATTTAACGGTTTATGCCTTATTCAGAAAAAAATAATCAAACCGGCCCTACAATTCTTCTCGGCAAATTGGAAGAGCTGGCGCATAAGTATGCCGATGATCTGGCCAATTGGTCAAGGGAAAAATCTTTGTGGCCGCTCACGATGGGCCTCGCTTGCTGTGCTATTGAAATGATGGATTTCGGAGCATCGCGCACGGACGCGGATCGGCTCGGTATTTTTTTTAGAGCCTCGCCCCGCCAATGCGATGTACTCATAATTTCCGGCACAGTTACGCGCAAAATGGCGCCCAGAATTCGCCTGCTTTACGAGCAAATGCCCGAGCCCAAATATGTTATCGCGATGGGGTGTTGCGCTATGTCCGGCGGAGTTTTCCGCGGACTTTATTCAGATCTGGACGGCATTGATCAGATACTGCCCGTAGATGTTTATGTGCCGGGCTGTCCGCCCCGCCCCGAAGCGCTTTTGGAAGGATTCAGGAAATTACAGGAAAAAATCGCCAAGCAAAGAAAATTAGAAAGGGGAGAAGTGTAATTTTGTGAGAAAATTTTTTGCCATATTGCTTTTTATTCCGATAATCGCGATTTTTTTTACAGCCTTGACTCTGGAAAACGCACGATCGGTTTTTTTAAATTCGGAAACCTACAAAGATATTTTAGCGCGAAATGATGTTTATGGGAAAGCGGACGAATTGATTGATAAGGAATTGCCCAAAGCGGGCGGCGATTTTTTCGCCAATATCCCGCTAATCAAGCCGGAAGACGCAGTACGAATTTTACGCGCCACTTTTCCTTCGTTTTTTTGGAAAGAAAGTGCCGAGGGCTTGCTTGACCAATTTTCTCTGTGGTTTAAAAGTGACAAACAAACTCTGAATTTGATGCTTTCGGTGGAAAAGCCGAAAAAAGTGTTTGTTGAAAATTTTGAGAAAACAATTAATGAGCGCCTGGCCGCTCTTCCCGTGTGCAATATCCAAGAGCTTATCGAGCTTGGGAAAAATTTCGCGGAAAATAAAGAAGAACAAAAAATGGAAATAAAATGCAAACCGCCCGGCGTCAATGAGCTTAAAGACATTGAAAAAATTTTTCCAGCGGGATCGCCTAATTTTGTATTTTTAATTCAAGATGTTTTAAAAACCATTCCGGATAATTTGAATTTGATCGCGGTGATTTATAATCTGGAATTGCAAAATTTAAAAAAAGAAACCAATGCCACGGCCATTCCGGAGATAAAGCTTGATCAGAATAATCAATGGAGTTTTCTTTTTAAATCACAGCTTGAGGGCGGAGAGCCGAGTTTTGTCAAGAACTTGCGCGAAGCAAGGTCCGTGTCACAAATCGTATTTTCCTACATCGTTTATTTGTGGATAGCGCTTGGCGTCTTGATTGTTATTTTTGCCTTTTTGGTTTTGGGCTCGGCACAATCAATGTTCCGGTGGATTGGATCTCTCATTGCCGCTGTCGGAGGCGTAAGTCTTGCGGCCGTCTACGGAGCCAAACAATTTATTCTTTTGTTTGCTACCAGCGCTTTTCTTAAGGGAAATGATGAAATTATGAAAGAGATTCAGCCGTTCGTTTCGGATATTTTGCGTGATATTATAGATCGCCTTTTTTCTCCTTTAAAGACGGCATCAGCGATCGCATTAGTAGTCGGCCTGGTATTTTTACTGATATCAACTATTTTGTACTATCAAAAAAAGAAAGAAACGCCCAAGCGGCTTTTGAGGTGAATTGAAACATTTATGGTATAATAAAAAACATATGGCGTTTGAATTTTATTTAAAACGATTTTCGGAAGCGAAGATTTTGGAGCAAAATGAAAAATTGCTTTTTGTTGAGATTAGCAATTTAAAATTACTTATTGCGGTTGGTTTTTTGATGGAAAATGGATTTAACCGGCTGGTTTCTTTGGGCGGAGCGGATTATCCGGACAGAATGGAAGGAATTTATCATTTTGGGAGTTATGATGGAAAGCCGGACGTAATTGCTTTAAAAATAAAAATTCCAAGAAGCGATCCGGCTTTGCCGTCAATTGTAAAATTAATTCCGGGCGCGAATTGGCACGAGCGAGAAACTTATGATTTGTTTGGCATTAAATTTGAAGGCCATCCGGATTTGACGCGCATTTTTTTACCGGCCGATTTTCCCGGTTTTCCTTTGCGCAAAGATTGGCATGGCGAAGATACGGTGCCTCTTTTGTTTGGAGACGACTCCGGCGAAGCACCGACGAATCTCATAGAACAACGGAAAATTTAAAGGAGTGAAAAGATTTAAGATGTACGATTTACGATTTAAGAATATCGTGTCGGATTCGTAAATCTTAAATCATAATTCATAAATCCCCAATAATTTATGTCCAAAACCGTTCTACATTTCGGTCCCCAGCATCCTTCCGGCGGAGGATTATTGCATATGCTCGTCACTTTTGACGGAGATATTGTGGAAAAAGTTGATATTGATCCGGGATTTTTGCATCGGGCATTTGAAAAGAGGGCCGAAGACCGACAATTCTTTCAATTTATTCCTATTGCCAATAAGATTGATTATGTGGGCACGATCGCTTGGGAGGGGCTCTGGGTGGCGGCAGTGGAAAAAGCTCTGGAATGGGAGCCGCCTAAAAGAGCGCAATACATCCGCGTCATCGCTCTGGAAATGCAAAGAATTATCAGCCATCTTTTGTTTCTCGGCGCTTTTGGCGCGGATCTGGGGCAATTTACCATTTTTTTATGGGCGTTTCGCGAGCGCGAACCATTTATGAATTTATTGGAGGAACTGACGGGCGGGCGGCTACTTTGCAATTATTTCCGTTTTGGCGGAGTGGACACGGATGCGCCGCAAAATTTCTTGCAAAAATTATCCAAAGCGATTGACGAGCTGGCTAGAAAAATTCCGGAAGCGGAGGGGCTTTGCGAAGACAATCGGATTTTTTCCGAACGCACCAAGGGAATCGGTATTATCTCAAAGCAACTTGCAATGGATTTTTGCGTTTCTGGTCCGGTACTGCGGGGGAGCGGGGTAAATTACGATGTGCGAAAAAATGACCCGTATTTGATTTATCCGGAAATCAAATTTGACGCAATCGTGGAAAACGGAGGCGATTGTTTTGCGCGGTACAAAGTGCGCGTGCGGGAAATCCACGAATCAATAAAAATAATCAGGCAGGCCATCGCCCAAATTCCGGACGGGCCTTTCAATATGCATCCGGGTACATCCCAGCAAAGAATGGTGAAATACTGGATGCTCAAAGTTCCACCCAAAGAAGTTTTTACTCGCTATGAAAATCCAAAGGGAGAGGGGAGTATATATTTGGTGACGGACGGAGGCAAAAACGCTTACCGCGCCAAAATGCGCGCGGCTTCATTCACCAATCTCCAAATTCTTCCGGAAATTTGCCGCGGCGTCAAAATCGCCGACCTCCCGGCGCT
>JBBUEG010000103.1:0-2116 GCA_038056985.1 Patescibacteria group bacterium
TTTGCTTGGATTTTTTGATTTTTTCATCATTACCCATTGAGGTCATCCAAAAATACCCTCCATAAATCAAAAATCCAATCACTACCAAAAAAAGCAACGATAATGAGGCGTTGATAATATCAATTAGTATTTGCTCAATTGTCTTGTCAGTATAAACATCGGACGGTATGCATCCCATCGGATCGCCCGATGTCGGATCGCAAACGGCTTGAACATTATTGCCAAATAACAGCGAAGCGACAAATAAACTCAATATTGCGAATAAAAATATTTTTTTTACCATAATAAGCTATATTTCAATAAAAAACCATTGTTTATTATTTGTTTTAAAATTATTCCAAAGGGCGTATCTTAACTACTGACACCAACAAGAACAACCAGGCCCTTCCGCTGAACAACTTCCAGAACCGTCATCAAATGAACATGCATAATTGGTTCCGGTCGCACACGAAGCTGAAGAATCGGAATTTGAACTTGTCCCTATCGCCCCGGTAATCCCTCTCACCACAAAAGTCGTGATGGCATAAGCGGCCAAGACAATAATTAATCCAATCGCTGCACTGGTTAAAACATCTTTAGCTTTTTTAACCATCTGCTCATTACCTCCGGATGCCAGCCAAAGATAACCGCCGTAAAGTATGAAAATAAGAATCAAAATACCTAATATAGAAAGTACGGCTCTGATAATATTTCCAATAAAAACCGAGATGTCCGGATTGCCGGTTCCTGCGGTAGAACCGGTTATTGCCAAACCGCCGAACGCATCATCTATTCCCAACGCGGAAACAAAAAACGGTATTAAGAGCAAGGGTATTATTAATAATAATTTTGCAAATTTCATATTACCCTTTTAGACCGGTAAACAAATAATTCAAAAACGCGTAACTGCCGAAAATTACGGCTAAGCCCATAGTGGCCCAGATTAAAGTATTCTTAGCCCGCTGAATTCTTTCGCTTTCGCCTTGAGCCGTGAGATAAACCACACCGCCGTAAACAAACATCAAAAGCGCCACGGAACCGGAAAGCCCCAGAATGCCTTTGATAAGCCGGCCAATGAATATGCGGGGATCGTCGGTTCCAATAGGATTCTCAAGAGTCGCCGCAAAAGCATTATTCGTTAAAATAAATACAAATATTATTAAAATAAATGACAATAATCTGGATTTTTTATTCATAAGACATCAGGGCAAGCAACAAACCATATCATTGCCGCCAGGGCAAATTTCAGGTTTAATTGATGCCGCCTGACATTGGCTCTGGGAGCGGCAACTAAAACCCTGCGTTCCATAATCATTCTCGCATTTAGAAATACAATTTCCGTTACCGTCACAAACGGAATTAACTGTACCGTTAAGATTTGTTCCGCAAGTAGTCCCTTTTGATTTATTTAAACAAACGGAGTCATTACCAGAACCAGAACACGCCACTGTCGCCCACTGTCCGCCAAAGATAGTAGCAGGCTTTGAAACATCTTTGCTGCCAAGCATTATCGCCAATCCATAATTTATCACCACCCAGCTGGCTAAAACAATTATAACACCTTTTACCGCGTTTGTCAAAGCATCTTTGCCTTTTTGCACCTGATCCGCATGCCCGCGGGAAATAGCCATCAGGACTCCGCCATAGACAAACATCAAAAGCGCGGCCGAACCAAGCGTACCCAGCATTATTTTAGTGATATTTATTCCCACGCCGATGGCATCGCAGACATTGCAACCGCCATCGCCACATTCCGGCACTAATTGCCACGGCGCCGCGTCAACGGGTTGAGCAACCGCAAAAATTCCGGCCAATAAGATGGTAGCAGTAAAAAATATTAAAAAAAATCTTTGCATATTTCGAACTGACCCCACCCCGCCTCCCCTTACTAAGGGGAGGATAGGAGGGGTGTACATCAAAATGTCTGATTAATTCTTTGGGCCGCGGAATTTAGAGAGTCCTGAATCTGGGCGGTGCCGTCTAAAACCTGATTGATCATTTCCTTAAAAATATCTTCGGCCGCCGCCGGATTTTTGCCATGATACCAATTTTGGGCTGTAAGAGCGGATAAGGCAAAAACGCCTTTCTCCGGATCCTCTTTATATTTGTCAATCAAGCTGCGCAAAGCCGGCGGCCG
>JBBUEG010000103.1:2216-5814 GCA_038056985.1 Patescibacteria group bacterium
GGCATAAATTTTTCCGTCAACGACTGAATCGTCAAAAACGGCCGGAACAAATTTGTCTTTCAATGTTTTTGGATTTAACACAGGCACGGTCGTTTGCGAATAAACGACTTCCGTACCAGCTCCTTTTTTCTGCGCTTTTCCCACGGCTACGGACAAAGGCTTGTCCGGCATTGGCAGAATTTTGCTTTGAAAACGCTTCACCCAAGTATTATTTATGGAAATAATATCCGGCCCCTGATCCTCAGCCAGGGCCTGCATTAATTTGTCTTCAAATTCTTCAAAACGGAATTTTTTATAACTGATGTTGACATATTGATGGCTCGCCTGATAAGCGGCAATCAATGGCGCCACCTGATCGGATTCGTTCCATACGCCCCACCATTGCAAGGAGATGGGTATGGGTTTAATGGGTTTTGATTTCGCACATCCCGCGCCGACTAAAATAAGAACGGCAAAAAAAATAATCGCCAACGCAGTAAGTTTCTTTGTTTTTAAAATCATACGATTTTTTTCAAATATTTCGCAAACCCTTTGTTAAACTCCTTGTGCTTCAAGCCGTAATGCACCGTAGCTTTTAAAAATTCCAGCTTGTCTCCGCAGTCAAAGCGCCGACCTTCAAACTCACAGGCGTGAATGGAGTGCTTTTTAAGGAAAGACTGCAAGCCGTCAATCAGCCGGATTTCTCCGTCTTTACTACTCTTGGACCGCTCTAAATGCCAAAAAACTTCCGGCGTGATAATATATCGCCCCACAATCGCCAAATTGGATGGCGCATTTTCCGGCTTTGGCTTTTCAACCAAAGAATTAACCTCCCAAATCCTTTTGCCTACCGAGGTCGCGTCCGCCACCCCATAGCGCGAAATATTTTTTTTATCCACTTTCATCAATCCGATTACCGGATTCTCGTATTTTTCATAAACATCCATCAATTGCTTTAAAACCGGCGTTGGCGCGTCCACAATATCATCCCCAAAAAGCACGGCGACCGGCTCGTCTCCGATAATATCTTTGGCTGCCAAAATCGCGTGTCCGTCGCCCAAGGGGACTTTTTGCCTGATATAAATAAAATTGGCCATTTCGGAAATTTGCTTCACTTGGGCGACAATTCCGTCTTTTCCCTGCTGTTTCAAGCGATATTCCAATTCAAAATTTCTATCAAAATGATCTTCAATCGCCCGTTTATTCTGTCCGGTAATTAAAATAATATCCCGAATTCCGGAAGCGACCGCCTCCTCAACAATATATTGAATCACCGGCTTATCCACCACGGTAAGCATTTCTTTGGGCTGGGCTTTGGTGGCTGGCAAAAATCTGGTCCCAAATCCGGCAACGGGAATAATAGCTTTACGAATTGTCATAATATCTAAAGTATATCAATTCTTATTTTATTTTCAACAACTCAGTTAGCTTAGCCTCATCAAATCCCACCATAATGTCCCCATCAACCTCAATCACCGGCACGCCCATTTGGCCGGATTTTTTAATCATCTCTTGAGCCGCCGTTTGATCGGCGGCCACATCCTTTTCTTCATAGGCGATATTATGTTTTTTAAAAAAATTCTTGGCCATTATGCAAAAGGGGCAGGTAGGAGTGGAGTAGATGACGATAGAGGACATAGCTTAAAGTTAAAAATTAAAAATTCAAAGTTATGGCGTTGAAATCAAAGGTCTAATCAATAATTTTGAACTTTGAACTTTTCACTTTGAACTTACATTAGCATACCACAAATCAAGCAAACGGCCAAGCGCCCTTGCGCTGTTTTCTAAAAACTAGTAAAATACAACCTATGAGATCAATCGCCAAAAACATTTTATTATTTTTCGTCCTTCTTTTTATTTTGGGGGCAGTCTTCAGTTTGTATAATCAGCCCGTTGTGAAACCTAAAGCGATGTCCATCGGCGAATTAGTGCAAAACATTGACGAGGAAAAAGTGAAATCAATCGCCATTGACAGCGAAAAATTGGAAATCACTCTGGCGAATGATGAAAAATTCACAACCGTTAAAGAGCCGGAAGATTCGCTTACCACTATTTTAAAAAATTACAATACCGACCCGCTCAAAATCCGCAAAGTGGCCATTGAGGTGAAAACCACGCCCGGCTGGCTCATGTTTATTCAGGCGCTTTTGCCATTTCTGATTCCTTTCTTGATAATCTTAGGATTTTTCTGGTTTATGAGCCGGCAAGTCCAAGGAATGAACAATCGCGCCATGTCTTTCGGCCAGAGCGGCGCCAAAGAAGCCGAGCCCAAAGGCGGGAAAGACCGCGTAGCTTTCAAAGATGTAGCCGGCGCCAAAGAAGCCAAGGAAGAGCTTCAAGAAATCGTGGAATTTTTAAAAAATCCCAAAAAATTCACATCGCTCGGAGCGAAAATTCCCAAGGGCGTGCTTTTGATGGGCGCGCCCGGCACGGGTAAAACTCTTTTGGCCAGAGCCGTCGCCGGAGAAGCCGATGTGCCGTTTTTCCATATTTCCGGGTCTGAATTCGTGGAAATGTTCGTGGGCGTAGGCGCTTCGCGCGTGCGGGATCTTTTCCGAAAAGCCAAAAAAGTCGCTCCTTGCATTATTTTTATTGATGAAATTGACGCGGTCGGCCGCCAGCGCGGAGCGGGCCTGGGCGGATCGCACGATGAACGGGAACAAACCCTTAATCAAATCTTGGTGGAAATGGACGGCTTTGAAGTCGGGATCAATGTAATCGTGATGGCCGCCACTAATCGCCCCGATGTATTGGATCCGGCTCTGCTTCGCCCCGGACGATTTGACCGCCGGGTAATTATTGACGAACCGGATATCGCGGACCGCGAAGCGATTCTCAAAGTTCATGCCAAAAATAAGCCGCTCTCCGAAGAAGTGGATTTGCGCAAAGTCGCGGAAAGGACTCCTGGTTTTTCCGGAGCCGATCTCGCCAATCTTTTAAACGAAGCGGCTATTCTCACGGCCCGGCGCAATAAGAAAAAAATCGGATTTGAAGAATGCGTGGAGTCTATTGAAAAAGTAATGCTCGGTCCGGAGCGAAGAAGCCATGTGATATCGGATAAAGAGAAGAAAATCACGGCTTATCACGAAGCCGGGCACGCTTTGGTGGCGCACGAGCTTCCCAACACCGATCCGGTGCATAAAATTTCCATTATCGCCCGCGGGCGAGCCGGCGGGTACACGCTCAAGCTTCCCATTGAAGACAAGCACTACCACTCAAAAACCGAATTGGTTGAAAATCTGGCCGTGATGCTGGCCGGACAAGTAGTGGAAAAAGAAGTTTTCGGAGACATCACGACCGGCGCCTCCAATGATCTGATGCAGGCCACCAAGCTGGCGCGCAAATTAGTCACCCAATACGGTATGAGCGATGTTGTGGGCCCGCGTACTTTTGGCGAAAAAGAAGAAATGATCTTTTTAGGCCGCGAAATACGGGAGCACCGCGACTACAGCGAAAAAGCGGCCGAGGCTATTGACCAAGAGGTTTCCAAATTCCTGAAAAAGGCGTATAATACTGCTAAGGACATTGTCAAGGACAAATACTCAATTTTGGAAGAAATAGTCAAAAAACTGATGGAAAAAGAAACTCTGGAGCGCGAGGAATTTGAAGCGATATTCAA
>JBBUEG010000104.1:0-11196 GCA_038056985.1 Patescibacteria group bacterium
GCGCCTTTCATTGTTGCCAAATCCGAAATTCTTTGCGAATCTCTGGATTTTGCCAAAATTTCCGCCGGGTTGATGAGTAAAACAACAAAAATTCCCAAAATAACTAAAATAGTGATAACGATTAATAATTCAACCAATGTAAAGCCTTTTTGGCGAATAGTCATATTTTGATTTTGCGAATTATGAATAATGAATCAGGAATCAGGAATCAGGGAATAAATTCAAATACCCTAATTCATAATTCCTACTTCCTAATTCAAGTAAAGGTGTGGATAACTCAACCGCTTATTATTATACCATATCCCGCCAAAACTACCCAATATTCTTCGCCACTATGCCGCATCTTTCGCAGTGTTTTAAAATCTTTTGCATTATTTCCTGTATGGAATGATCGGATTTTATTATATAGTCTTGCGCGCCGAGAGATAGCGCCATTTCCCTTTCTTTGCTCTGTGCCAAAGCGGTGATCACAATTACCGGAATTTTTTTAAGCTCTTCGCTGTTCATCCGCTCGCGCAATATGTCAAAACCGGATTTTCCGGGAAGCATTAAATCCAAAATCACCAAATCCGGCTTTTCATTGAGAATTGCCGGCACGGCGTCCCGTCCGTCCGCAATCATAGACAAATCAAAACCCACTTCTTTGAGCTTGGTGGAATAGACCTGGGTGATAAACCGGTCGTCTTCAATGATCATTATTTTCGGCTTTGATGAATTGTCGTTTGCCATAAGCGATAAAATAATTATATCACAAATTTATTGGTCAAACAATGCCCGGACCGCTTTGATGATTTCTTCCCGGCCCGATTCTTGTTTGACAAAATATCCTCTGGCACCCAAAGCTATGCCTTCGGCCACTTTTTCCATATCGGAAAGCGCAGAAAGTATGTAAACCGGCAATTGAGGAATTTTTCCCGCCTGTTTCAATTCGCGCAAAACGGCGATTCCGTCTTTTTTAGGGATGATAATGTCCAAAAGAACCAAATCAATATTTTTTGAATCAAGCGCCTCCAGGCAGGCTTCTCCGTCCGCGGCTTCTTCCACTCCAAAACCGTTTACTTTCAATTCATCGCCCAAAATCTTGCGAATTAAGGGATCGTCTTCCACCAAGAGAATATTCGGGATTTTACTCATAATTTATTTGTACACCCCCACACCAAGGGCGTTATTTTTCTTAATTAAATTTTCGGCACTTATTATTCAAAACAAACTTGCTCATCAACTCCTAAATAAAAGCTTATTTGGTGTGGGGGTACATATATTTTCTAACCTCATCCAGCAGATTGACAAGCGATACGCTGCTTTTGGTAAGATATCCGGCAATACCCAAATCTTTGGCTTGATCCATGTCTTTATCCTGGGATAAATTTGACAAAACCACCACCGGCACTTTTTTAAGCTTGGCATTGGCGCGCATTTCCTGCAACACTTCAAAGCCGTTCTTGCGCGGCATTATCAAATCCAAAAGCACCAAATCCGGAATTGTTTTGGCCATAATATCCAAAGCCTCCAAGCCGTCCGCGGCCGGATGCACGGCATAGCCGCCTTCTTCCAAACGCTTCTGAAAAATAGAGCGCAGGAATTTGTCGTCTTCGGCTAAAAGTATTATTTTTTGAGAGTCTGTCATATTTTTGTCGTCACATTCATCACTCCTGATTGTACATCAAATTCCACGACTCGTCCAATGGTGCCGCCCGTATCTTCGGCCACGATCGGGATTTTGATTTGTTCGAATTTTTTCCTGATCGCTTCAATGTTTTGCTGGCCAATGCCGGTTTTCGGCGCGTCAAAGAGGCTGAACATATGCGCGCCGCCGGCCACCTTGGCAATGCAGCGAGAGCGATTGCCGCCCAAAGCTTCAATCCCGTCCAAAACCATATCCACCGCGTGTCCCACGGTCTTGGCCGATCCGACTAAAATCGCCGCATCTATTTTTTGCGGAGCGCCGTCTTTGCCTTCAAATCTTTCATCCGGCAGCATTGTATGCGCCAATCCGCCGATTTTGGCTTGCGGGTCGTACAAGACTATAACCAAACACGAGCCAACGCCGCTTGTGACAAGCGGACGGCTTTTGGACACCGCGAAATGCGCCATTGAAACTTGCATCGGATCTTCCGGCATATTATTTTTACCCCAAGTCAATCGCTAATTTTTTTCTCAATGAATCCAAAATCACTTTTGTGCTGACCGGATCAAAAAGGAAAAATAAGCTGCCGATGATCTCATGCCCGCTGATCTGAAAGCTTACCGACAACACCAAAACATTTTCGTGCTTTTCGCGCAAAAAATGCACCAATATTTCATTCATCATTGCTCCCACCATATCGGATGATGTTTCGGGCACGGATTGCAAAAGCCGAAAACCCAAAAATTGGGAAAGGGCATTCAGGGCGTGTCCGGATAAAATATTTCCAGCTTCGCGCAAGGCCGAATTCTCGTCTTCGCCCATTGTTTCTTTAGGCTTCTCGGTCTTTAAAAGAAGCGATGAAAGCAAAAGAGCGCTTTGGGACGGAAACATCAAAAGAATGGTGCCGGAAACATCGCCGCCCATTTTCATAACCACGGCGGACATTACTTCGTCCGGCCTACCCACGGCGGCCGGCGCGTCTTCCACCGGCACCAATTCCAATTTCGGAACCAAGATTGAGACCTTTTCCTGCGTTAATCCGGATAATGCGGTGGCGGCGTGTCCCGCCCCGATATTGACGCACTCTTTAAGCGCGTCCCGCTCAAGATTTGAGAGAAGAGATTGAGACATACATTATTTAATAAAATTATTCTAATTTTAATCGATTTAAATAATAGTTAAAAGTCCAAAATTCAAAGTTCAAAATTTCAATTCTGCGCCAAAGGCGCATCCGCCTCGGGCGGAAAAATTAAAAATTAAATTTTTATCAATAACTTTATACTTTTAACTGCAATTTTTAACTTTATACTTTTAACTTTGAATTAATTTTATGCCGCTCGGCCAAAATACTGCGTTTGCTCAAGCATAGACGCCACATCCACCACCAGGGCTACTCGCCCGTCGCCTAAAACAGTCGCTCCGGAAAATCCCTGGACGGTCTTTAGCGCCGCTGAAAAGGGCTTCACCACCACTTCCTGCTCCGACACGATATTGTCAATCACCAGTCCGGCGCGCGCCGATTCCTGCTCCACAATCACCACTTTATAATTCGCCGATTTGGGCGATAAATTGAAAAACTTCCGCATCCATAAAAGCGGCAATTCCTGACCGTCCACGATCGCCACATCGCCGTCTGAAAAACTTTTAACATCCTTGGCCGGCACGAATACGGATCTAATGATTGAAGAAAAAGGCACGGCAAAAAGCTCTTCGCCCACTTGCACGAGCAGCGCGTCTGTGGCGGAAATGGTGGAAGGAATTTCCAGAATAAAAGAAGTGCCTGTCCCGAGATTTGTCTCAATGCTAATCCTGCCACCCGCCCGATCAACAAAATTCTTCACCACGGCCAGACCCACTCCCCGCCCGGAAATTTCCGTCACTTCCGATTTGGTGGAAAAATCCGGCCGATAAAGCATTTCTCCCAATTCTTTGGGCGGATATTTTTTGGCATTTAGAAATGCCATCCATTCTTCAATTTGCGTTTTGGAGGCCAATCCTTTGGCGGCCGCTATTCCCGCGATATTTTTCCAATCAATTCCTTTGCCGTCGTCTCTGACGATCAGACGAACAATGCCTCTTTCCTGCAAAGCGATTATTGAAATTGATCCGTTTTTCGGTTTTTTAACATCGCTTCTTTGCTTTGCGTCTTCCAAGCCATGGTCAATCGCGTTTTTTATCAAATGCACCAAAGGCTCGGAAAGCATTTCAACCAATGAGCGATCCATTTCCACGCTGCCGCCGAAGACTTCCAAGCTTGCTTCTTTTCCCAAGGCCTTGGCAGTATCGCGCGTAAGCCTGGGGAAACGCATAAAAATAAAATCCAAGGGTACCATCCTGGCCCGGCCTACATTGTACTGCAATTCGGAAACAATCCTGTCCAGGCGCCGGGAAGCGGCGCGCAATTCATTGATCAGCGAATCGACCGAGCCATCTGCTTTATCCGCCATGCTCAAATGCGAAATTTTTAGCCTTTCCACGGTAAGCTCTTCAACCAAATTCATCATCATATCCAGTAATTTTACGTCAACTCCGATCCGAACGATTGATTGATTTTCTTGCGGCAATTCCTGCTTTGGCGCCGTTTCCGCTACTTTCTTTTTTTCCGGCGCGGGACTCGCAATTTTTCCATCGGCCATGGCCGCAAGATTTTTAGAAATCTCATCATTGAATTCGTCTCTATTGTTTTTATCCACATCTTTCACTCCGCATTCCAAAGCGTCCAAAGCGCGAAACAGAGGAGAAAACATTTCTTTGGTAATCGCCATTTGCCCTTTGCGGGCGAAATCAAAAATATCCTCCAAACTGTGCGCCAATTGCGCCAGATGATTATACCCCATTGTGGCGGAAATTCCTTTGAAGGTATGGCTTACCGCCATTATGCGGTTTAAAATATTTTCGTCAGCCGGCGATTTTTCCAAAGAAAGCATCAAGGTATTCAATTCCTGCAAATACCCCCGCGCTTCTTCTAAAAATAGAGATTTGTATTGAGATAAATCAACCATAAATAGTTAAAAGTTCTCAGCCCAAGGCTGATCCGCCTCGGGCGGAAAAATCCAAAGTTCAAAATTTAAGAATTTCCAAGCTCTATTAGTCTTTCCAAAATCTGCTCCGGCGTCAGGATTTCATCGGCCAATTTTCTTTCAATCAAATCTTTGACCATACCGTCAATCATGCAAGTCTCCGGGTCTTGAACAATCAACCAACCGCCGTTTTCTTTCACCGCTTGGGCCCCCAAAATCGCATCGCCGCCCATTCCAGAAAGAATAATTCCTACAAACTTATCTTTATAAAGCTTCGCCGCCGATGCAAAAAAACAATCAATGGACGGCTTGATCCGAAAATTGCCGGAATCGTCAAAATAAATGTTTTTGCCGTTTAGAGCGATATTTAATCCGCCAGGCGCGATATAAACGGATTGCGGCTCAATATTATCTCCGTTTTTCGCTTCGCTCACTTTTATTTCACCGGTGCGGTCCAGCCGCTCCGCGAATCTTCGGGTAAAGCCTTTAGGCAAATGCTGGACGATTACCAAAGGTATATTGAAAGAGGCGGGCAATTTGGTGATCAATTCTTCAATAATCTGCGGTCCGCCGGTGGATGATCCGATAGCGATGAGCGATGGCCTGTTTTTGATCGGATTGGATAATCCGGCCAAAGATTTATTTTTCACCGGCTTTTTTTCTTGAGCGATCGCTCTGAATCGCGGCCGAGCCGCATAAGCTTCATTTACGGCTTTTAAAAGATCCTGGGAAAAATTTTCCGTGTGAAGGATTCCTTCTTTGGGCTTGGCTATGCAAGTGACAGCGCCGAGCCTCAGGCATCGCAAGGCGATATCTTCGTCCGAATCTATCAGACAAGAAAGAACGACAGTGCGGGGAATGTTTTTTGCAGGCGATTCTTTCGCCTGCCGCCGATTAAAAATATCCTGCAAAACCTCCAGACCGTTTTTCTGCGGCATCCAGATATCAAGCACCACCACATCCGGATTGAGCTCGTCAATCATCCCCAGCGCTTCAATGCCGTTTACGGCTTCTCCGACCACATTGATGCGGTTAGCGATCAGCAAATCCGAAACGATTTTCCGAGTCACCGAAGAATCATCAGCCACCAATACGCTGATTTCTTTTGGTTTGTCCATAACTTCTTCCTTTCTAAGCATTTAAAGCTTCTATTTTGGCGACCACATCCTTGCCGTCGAACGGTTTGATAATAAATCCTTTGGCGCCCAGCTTTTGCGCTTCTTCAATCAGCTGATTTTGGCCGATCGCGGAAATGACCAAAATCTTCACATCCGCTTTGCCGCCCAATTCTTTCAGGACTTCAAATCCGTCCTTGCCCGGCATAATCAAATCCAAAAGAATTATATCCGGGTGCTCGGTGCGGTATGTTTGCAGGGCTTCGTCTCCGTTTCCGGCTTCCATAAATGTGCTGAATTTTCCGCGTTCTTTCAAGATATCAATCAATATCCGGCGCATAAAAGCCGAATCGTCCGCCACTAATATTTTCGGATCGCTTTTAGTCATAAAAATATAAAATAGTTAACCCCTGACGCTTTTTAAGAGCTTGAGGAGGGCTGATAAAAACAAAGCGACAAAAATAAATTCAACCACATCAATCAATCCGCCGATTTTGAAAATCTCCAATCCCTTCAAAACGCCGAAGATTTCCACAAAGGCGAAAGCGAAAGAAGCGGCCGCCAAATACCGCACGGCTGCGGCAAAGGTGCCGCCGGCAAAACTTTTGACAAGCATAAGGCTCACCACTACCGCCGCCAGAGCCAGCGCCATATTCAAAAGCTCCAGAGGATTTTCAATGGTTTCCAAAATTTCAATTTCGTATTCCACAAGCGCAAATGCCGATAATGGCGCAAAAGCCAGCGCCAAACTTGATAATGCAATGATTTTTTTCATAAATATTATTAATTAATGGTAATTGAATTTTAAAAATAAATTAATCTTTTAAAATTTCCGGCAATTTTAAATCCGGATATTTTTTCAATGTTTCTTTAGCCACCACTTTGCAAAATACTTTGCCCACATCGCCGGACAAATCAATAAATTCTTTGGTTATTTGTTCAAGCGCCTCCAAGGGCGGCTGCGTCAATGATAAAATCTTGCCGTCATCGCCTACCACCAGTCCCGCGACCTTTCTCGTCCGCCGCACCGTCACGGCAACCCCCAAAATTGAGGCTTGCTTTTGCACTATGGCATTCAATAATTCTTGATAGCGAGGATCCATAATTTTTAAGATTTCGTATTCGCGCTTTGCGTTTGTTTGCCCAATTCAGCCAGCTCAGCCGGAGAAAGGATTTTTTTGATATTTAGAATAATCACCAGCCGGCCGCCGCTTTGCTCCAATGTCGCCAAACCGTCAATATACGATTCATTGATCTTGAAAACTCCGATGGACTGCGGTTTCTGGATTTTCTCGACCGAAATTCTGATCGTCCCCGACACTTTGTCAACAATCATTCCGTACAAATCGCTCCCCTGCTCGGTAATCAAAATATGCTCTGAAACGCGCGGGCTTTCCCGCTTTAAGGAAAATCTTTTTTCCAAATCAATCACCGGTATGATCTTGCCCCTCAAATTGAAAACTCCGGCAAAAAATTCAGGCGCGTTCGGCAAAGGGGTCAATTCCAAAATCTTGATAATTTCCTTCAAATCCACCAATTTCACCCCGTATTCTTCCCTGTCTATTTCAAAAATCACATACTGGGAAGCGTCTTTTCCTACATCCTGCTTGTTAATCGTTTTTTCAGATTCGGACATAAGATTTTATTTTATACATCCTCTCTCGCTTCATTGGTCGCTTCCATCTCATGAAAATGCCCGTCTCGCCCCGTCTCGCCCACAATGTGCGAAAAATCGCCTGACAGGGTTTTTAGTTTCTCCGCCCACAACTGAACATTTTGGCTCAAGCGCGTCTGATCTTCGGCCGACCGCTTCATTTCATTGGAAGTCCAAGAATTCTTGTCAATAATCGCCACGATTGATTCCATTGTTTTGGACACTTGTTCGGATGAGGAAGCCTGCTGTTGGGAAGAAGCGGATATTTCTTGAATTTTGGAAGACACCTGCTGAATAGCCGAAGTGATGGATTGCAAGGTATTCAAAGTTTCGTCAATAACGCCCGCCCCGACATCCACTTCCTTAGCGCCCGTATCAACGGATTGGACAATATCGGAAATTTGCTCCTGCATATTTTTAATTACCGCTTTGATCTGCGCCGAGCTTTTTTGCGCTTCTTCGGCGAGCTTTCTTACTTCATCGGCCACTACCGCGAATCCCCGGCCCGCATCGCCCGCCCTAGCCGCTTCAATGGCGGCATTGAGCGCCAAAAGATTGGTTTGCTCGGCAATATTGGTGATTACTTCCATAATGCTCGCAATTTCGGTGGAACGGGCGGAAAGATTTTTGATCATTCCGGAAGATGCGGAGACGATATCGCGAATTTTTACGAGACTCCTGGTGGATTTCTCGCCCGCTTCGCCGCCGATTTGCGCCATTTGGCTGGTGCGCGTGGCCACTTGGGAAACTTCTTGCGTGGCTTCGCTCGCCTGATGAATGGCCGAAGCCATCTGGGACATCGCTTTTGAAATTTCCCCGGCTTCCTTGGCTTGGCGATCCGCTCCTTGGGCGATTTCCGAAGCCAGCGACATATTTTGTTGGCTTAATTTAGAGCTGGAGCCGGCCGAATGAATGAGAGCGCCGGTCGCTTCAATCAAACGATCCAAAGACTGGGAGAGCAGCCGCCCAACGCTGCCGGTAATGAGCCATCCGATCAAAATTCCGGCAATCAATCCGGCTAAAATCCCGAAAATGATGAAAAGTTTCGCGATTCCGATTATTGACTGCTGATTTTTCTGCGCGCTTTGGATTACCTGATCTTGGAATTCTATCAGTTCGCCAATGTCGGTTTCAGTCACATCATCAATTATTTCTATCATTTTTTGAATGGTTGGCGCGAGACTGTCCGCCTGATTGGCGCCAAATAAAGAAGAAAGCCTGGCAAATTCAACGGATAATTCCTTCATTTCTTTGTTGACATCGGCGGTCATTTCATCAATCTTCGGCAACACATCGGCTGAAACGGCAGAGCGATTGATTGCTTCATATTTTTCAAATGCGTGTTTGGCGCTCGCAAAATGATCGGAGAGTTTTTCAAAAGAACTTTTATTAAGGGTGGTGCCGCGCGCGGACAATTCCGAGCTAAGCAATCCCAAATGCGCTTCAAGCTGATATAAATCGGCAATGCCCCTGGTCTGTGAATGAAGATTTTCTTGAATTACAAAAAGGCGCTGAATTGAAAGAAAAGCCGCCAATCCAAGCGCCAATATTATAACAATTAAAATAATATAACCTGAAAAGATTTTTTGTTTCAGTGAAAATTTAAGCATGGGAATAATTTTCCTGATTTCTTAATATCATTAGTATACCAAAAAAATGAACTTATGTCAAAAACTTGCGGCTATTCGTATTTCACCACCCGATCGGTCGGCACGATTTCCACCCAAGAAGTCCCGGCGTTTAATTTTACTTCAGTACCTTCATTGTCGTAAAATTTCAAACGGTCCTTGGCGCTCAATTTTTTCCATTTTCCTTTCAGGGCCTCGCCATCTCGAAAAATCAGCGCCTCTCCTTCGCCCACCGTCTCCATTGCCAGTCTCTCTTTGTCGGCCAAGGTGGTTTTCGTATAGGCGACCAAGATATTTTTCGTGCGAATGGCATCGCCGGATTTCATCAAATGCGGCTGCCCGGCCTGAAACCTTGCGTAATCGTTTACCTCCCGATCGTATTTGTACTCAACTTTATAGTTAAATGAAGAAAAATCAATGGTTATCGGCTTAATGTCGCTTGGCCGCTCGTCAAGAACCTTATCCGATTTGAATTGCCAAGTGTCGTAGACCGGCTTTATGTCAAGCTTTTTCTTGTCTCGCAATGCAAAAATCAATTTATCCAAAGAAGTGAATTTTGTGTGTTCGGTCGCCGTCTTCAGCGTTTTATCAGTCCAAAAATATTGAGAATTGAAAAATTGGTTAAGATCAAAAATATCGCGCTTACTAATTTCTTTCAGGGCTGCGGGGCTTCCGCCAATATGGACAAACATCGCTCCTAGTTCTTCAACCCAATCAACATAATAAGGCCTGGCTGACCTTACCGGGCCGATTTGCGGCACATCGGCGGTCTGGCCGCGCGCGTAAACGGCCAAAAACCTGGTGATTCCGCCTTCGGCCAAAGCTTCAAACACGATTTGCGCTTGATCAAGTCCGGATTGCGGTCTCGCCGCTGTCAGATTTTCAACAATAACCGCAACCGGATAAAAATTTGATTCATTTTCCGGAACTAGTACGCCGTCAATCCGGCGCGGGACTAAATTAACCGTCGCTTCATTGGTATTTTCATTGTCCAAGCCGGAATCATTGGTGTTTTTATTGGCATCCCAATCGTTTAATTTTCCGGAAAATACGCTCGCCCCGAGCCATACGGCTCCGCCAACGGCGACAACCAGCAATAATACGCCCAAAGAAATTAAAACGCTTTTGTTTTTCGTCAGACTCTCTTTAAGTTTCCACAGGAAATCGCGAAAACCTTCTTTCATAAATAGTATTCACAAATATACAAATATATTTTAATATGCGAATCCGTATAATTATTTTTCCTCAACCACTTCTTCCTTCTTTTTCTTTTCCACCACCGCCACTTCGGCCACTTTGGCCGCTTCGCCTTCGGCCGGAGGAGCAGCTACTTCTTCTTCAGCGCGCGGCGGCGCAACCACCGCCACCACTTCATCGGCATTGTCCAGCAATTCTATGCCTTTGGGAGTCTTAATATCTTTGATATGGACGGCGGACTCAAAATCAACCAGCACCGAAATATCCACTTCTATTTCGTGGACCAAGTCGCCGGGCAGACATTCCACTTTCAAATGATCCATATTGGCCACGAATACGCCGGCCAATTCTTTCACGGCTTTTGATTCGCCGATAAATCTCAAAGGAATTTCCGTGGTCAATTTTTCAGTCATTTTCACTTCGTGCAAATCAATATGAATAATATGTCCTTTGACATTATCGTACTGAACATCCTGAATAATCACTTTGCGCTGATCTTTGCCGTCAACGGTCAAATCAAGCAATGTGCTTTCGCCTGCCTGCTTATAAACCTTTTCCAATGTTTTGGTCGGAATTGAAAGCAGTACATTTTCAATGCCGTGGCCATACAATACGCCGGGCGTTATGCCTTGAGCGCGAATTGTTTTGACTTTTTTTCCTAAAATATCCCTCCGCGCAGTATCTAAAGAAATGGATTGTTGAGCCATAAAAAATAAAGTTAAGGGCTAGCTTTCCGCCCACATTTGTTCTTTTTTCAATAATCCTTCAAAATAATCTTCTTCGGCATTGCTATGCTGATGCGTTTCTTTTTGAATATCGCTTAAAAGCTTGACATGTTTTACTTTTTTCCCCCGTCCCACGATCAAGCCCATGCTTGATGAACCGCAATGGCGGCAAGCTGTCTCCACCAAGCACCAAGAACCGTGATTTTCCAAAACATCGGTTTCAAATGAAT
>JBBUEG010000105.1:0-5165 GCA_038056985.1 Patescibacteria group bacterium
TGGCGAAGGCGCAAAAACTCGCGATCTCCGGTATCAATATCTTCTATTTTATTTGTTTCGGCGGGATTCAATATACTGCCGCAGAGCTTCCCGCACCAATTCGGATTTTGTGCGCCGTTCCTTGCGCGCCAACCGCTCCGCGTCTTTCAAAAAAGCCGGAGGAAGAGAAATAGTCATACGAGTGCGTATAAATTTTGAACTCAACATATTGTATCGCGATGATTAGGATAATGTCATACTTATTATGACACTTTTATTGTATAACTACCGCAAAGCCGTGTCAAGATTGCTTAAAACTAAGCCAATTCTTTAATCGCCTCTTCCAAATCCTCCTGCGGTTCCCAATCCAGCAATTCTTTGGCTTTTGATATGTCGGCCAAGGTGTGCTTGGGCTCAACACGCGGCGGAATGTGCGAGCTCAATCCGCCGATAATGGCCGCGATTTGATTGACGCTGTGATTTTTTCCTGCTCCGATATTAATGGATTCTCCTTTGCCGGCTTTTTGACTCTCCATAGCTTTGATATTCGCCCGCACAATATCGCGCACATGAGTGAAATCCCTGGTTTGTTCCCCGTCGCCCGTAATGGTCATAGCTTCGCCGCGCGCTTTTTGCATTAAGAAATTTTTAATCACGGTCAAATACGCGCCCGTATCGGCCATGCGCGGCCCATAAGCGTTGAAATACCTCAAATTCACGGTTTCCAAACCGTATAAAAGGCTGAATATGCGGCAATATTCTTCGCCGATGTATTTTTGCAAACCGTAAGGACTCATAGCGCACGGCAACATATCCTCTTTCAGCGGCAAGATTTCTGAATTCCCGTAAGCGGAAGATGACGCGGAATAAACCACTCGCTTCACTTTCGCGTCTTTGGCCGCGACCAATACATTAATCGTGCCGTTTACATTGATATCGTTTGATTCAACCGGATTTTCAATGGACAATTGCACGCGCGGCAAGGCGGCTACATGGAAAACGCCGTCTACGCCATTGAAATACGGCTTAATCTCCTCAAGATTTCTGATGTCCGCATTGACAAATTGAGCGGCCGGATTGATATTTTCTTTTTTTCCGGTTGAAAGATTATCAATAATCATCACTTTGTGGCCTTGTTTTATCAATTCGTCGCTCAAATTTGAACCGATAAACCCCGCTCCTCCGGTAACCAAATATGTTTTCATAATCATTAATTCATTTTATGTTAATCTTTAATTACCTTAAATTTTACTACACTCTTTAAAAATCGCAAAATCTAGATCTTTTCCGCCATTAGAAGATTGGTTGTGCCGACCTTGCCAAATGGAATTCCCGCGGAAATGACTATTTTGTCGCCTTTTTTGGAGATTTTATCCGCTAGAGCCATTTTTTTGGCCGTCTCGCCCACCTCGGCAATATCTTTAAATCCTTTGATCAATCGCGGATAGCACCCAAAGCTTATGGCCAGCCAATTGCAAGTTTTTTTATTGGGAGTAAAGGCGATTACCGGCTGTTTGGGCTTGCAGCGGGAAATCATTCGCGCCGTAAAGCCGGATTCGGTAAGGGCGAAAATAGCGCTGGCGCCGATATTTCGCGCCACATTGACTGCGGCAAAACTTACCGAATCGCCGATCGCCTTCAAAGAAAAATCATTATTCACTCTTTCGCCGCCATAATTGAAATCTTCTTCAGTGTAAAGAGCTACGCGCGACATTACTTCCACGGCCTTCAGCGGAAAATCGCCCAAAGCCGTTTCCTCGGAAAGCATCACGGCATCAGTGCCGTCCAAAATCGCGTTGGCAATGTCATTCACTTCGGCGCGAGTCGGGACCGGATTACGAATCATTGATTCCAGCATTTGCGTGGCGGTAATGACCGGCTTTCCCTTTTCATTGCATTTTTTAATGATCATTTTTTGCGCCATCGGCACTTTTTCCGGAGATATTTCAACGGCCAAATCTCCCCGCGCCACCAATATTCCATCGGCCGCGGCAATTATTTCATCTATCATTTCTATGGCTTCTTGCGTTTCGATTTTAGCGATGACTTTAATATTCGCCCTAGCCTTTTTCAAAATATTCTTCAATTCAATAATATCGGCCGCCTGCCGCACGAAAGAAACAGCCATAAAATCCACCTCATTTTTTATGCCGAATTTTATGTCGGATTTATCTTTTTCCGTTAATGAACTTATTTTTAAAAATGTTCCGGGCAGATTCACTCCGCGCCGGCCTTTGATCTCTCCGCCCACAATCACGCGGCAGTGAATATCGCTGACGGAAATTTTCTCTACTCTTAATTCGTTCTTTCCGTCATTGAGTAAAATTTTGGATCCTTTTTTTAATTCTTTGGGCAAATTTTTATAATTTACAAAAACTTTATTTTCATCCCCCACGCATTTTTCAGCGGATAAAATAAACGGCTGATCGTTTTTCAAAATTATGCTTGGCTTGTAAAAATCTCCAATTCTTATTTTCGGCCCGCCCAGATCCTGAATCACGGCGATGGTTTTGCCGATTTTTTTAGAAATCGATCGCACCGAGTCTAGCCGTTTTTGATGTTCCGCAAAATCTCCGTGAGAAAAATTCAAACGCACTGCATCCATTCCAGCTAATGCTAAATCCTCCAATATTTTCTTGTCTTCAGTCGCCGGTCCGATTGTTGCGACAATTTTTGTTTTTTTAGACATAAAATTTTCTAAACTCCAATCAAATTTATATTATCAACATATCACAATGTACCACAAAATAAACAAATCTACAATTCACGCGCGCGCAAAAAAAGCCACCCGAATGTGATAAAGGGGGTGGCAAACTCTTTCTTTAATAAAGAATTTAGTGCCTCCGATTGGAGACATTTTCTATTGGAATAGGATTTAGAATCCTATTTTCAATATCTTCTATATCCTCTTTGGAAAGAGTACAAAAAAAGGGAGACAGCATTAGCGTCTCCTCAAGAGAATCAATAGTAGATTGAACAAGTTGAAGATTTAATTCTTCTTTTGTTTTTGTCTTCATTTTGACCTCCTTGGGCCGCTAAAGCGCCCTATTTTTTGTTTTTAGATATCCTTAAAGGAACATCTTGTTTATATTATACTACTAAATCAAAATAATTTCAAGCCTAAGTTATCCACAGCCCCATAAGTTAATATAGTGTGTACAACCGGCCTTTGACCAAATTTAATTATACTGGCATAATGTACAAACCTATGGAGCAGAGCATTGAAAAACTTCCGCCGCAAAATATTGAAGCCGAGCAATCCGCTCTGGGCTCGCTGATGATTGATAAAGACGCGATTATAAAAATCGCCGATCTTTTGCGTCCCGATGATTTTTACAAAGACATCCACGGGATGATTTATGAAGCGATGATTGACCTGTACACTCGCCATGAACCGATTGATCTTTTAAGCCTATCCAGCCGATTGGACGATAAAAAACAATTGGAAACAATCGGCGGACGCGCGTACTTGACGGAAATCGCCAATATTGTTCCGACTTCGGCGCACATCGTGCATTATGCCGAAATTGTCCAGCGCAAAGCGACTTTGCGCCGCCTCATCCAATCCGCCGGAGAGATCTTGAGCCTGGGATATCAAGAAGATGACAATGTTGACGAACTGCTTGACCAATCCGAGCAAAAACTTTTCGCCGTGTCGCAAAAATATCTTAGGCAAAATTTCATTCCTCTGCCCACCCTCTTGCACGACGCTTTTGAGAGGCTTGACTCGCTGCACCGCGACTCGTCAAAAATGCGCGGCATCCCCACCGGCTTTGGCGACATAGACCATAAATTGGCCGGACTCCAAAAATCGGATCTTATTATTTTGGCGGCTCGCCCTTCTATGGGTAAAACATCTTTAATGCTGGACATCGCGCGGCAAGCGGCTGTGCAAGACAAAGTGACCGTGGGGCTTTTCAGTTTGGAAATGTCCAAAGAACAATTGGTGGACAGGATGCTCTCCGCTCAAGCCAATGTTGATTTGTGGAAATTGCGCACCGGTAAATTAAAAGACGATGGCGAACGCGAAGAATTTTCCCGCCTTAATGACGCTATGCATACATTATCCGAAGCGCCGATTTACATAGACGATTCGGCAATGGTCAATGTGATGGAAATTCGCACCAAAGCGCGGCGGCTCCAATCCGAACACGGCTTGGGGATGATCGTGATTGACTATCTGCAGCTGATGGGCGGCCATTCCAATAAATATAAGGACAATCGCGTGCAAGAAGTGGCCGAGATCACCCGTTCTTTAAAAGGCATTGCCCGCGAATTGAATATTCCGGTCTTGGCGCTCTCACAGCTTTCCCGCGCCGTTGAATCGCGCACGGAAAAAATCCCTCAATTATCCGATTTGCGCGAATCGGGCTCCATTGAGCAAGACGCCGATGTGGTGATGTTCATATACCGCCCGGAAATGTACGATAAAAATACGGACAGAAAACACATTGCGGAAATCCATATTGCGAAGCACCGAAACGGTCCGACCGGCACGGTGGAATTATTTTTTGACGCGGAAAAAGCGTCTTTCAAAAATCTGGACAAAACCATGTCCCCAGTCCAAACCTCCGGCTTGCCTGATTTTTAACCATAATTATTTTTTAAATTAGAATTATGTTTGATAAAATAAAACAAATGATGGAAATGCGGCAGGAAGCCGCCAAACTTCAGACAATGCTTGAGGCCGAGCGCGTTGAGCATACGGGCGCGCACGGAAAAATCAAAGTAATAATGAACGGAAAAAACGAGATTATTGAGCTGACTGTTCATCCGGATTTAATGAGCGACAAAGCATATTTGGAACGGCTTATCAAAGATACCGTTAATGACGCCATAAAAACCGTTCAAAAACAAATGGCCAGAAAAATGGCGCAGTTTATGTAGATTATGTCGCGCTTGCCCGCCCCCATTCAAAACCTAATAGACGAATTTTCCCGCCTGCCGGGCATAGGCCCCAAAACGGCCGAGCGGCTTACTTTTTATTTGCTTAAAAATTCGCAGGATCAATTGAATCAATTTGCCGATCGCGTCAAAAATTTGCAAGCACTTATTACCGTTTGCCAAAATTGCCAAAATTACGCGCTGAAAAGCCCCTGCGAAATCTGCTCGGATCCGTCAAGGCAAAAAGAAATTATTTGCATTGTCAGCCGGCCGGTGGATGTGGTGGCGATTGAAAAAACCGG
>JBBUEG010000106.1:0-2495 GCA_038056985.1 Patescibacteria group bacterium
GCCGATATGGTCGCGGCCTTCGTAAATTATGCCATTTTTTGTTTTCCAATACGGTAGCGAATGAAGGCCGTAGGCGCCGTCCGGAGTTATCGCCATCCATGAATCCATATATAAGGCATAGCGGCGCGAATAGGCGGTGGAGACATGATTACGAATTTGAAATGTACCGATTGGCGTGGGCATAGACCATTTGCCTGTGGAAATCCGGTGTTCGCCGATTTTTTTCTTGCCTTCGTAAAATTTAAGTACTTGATCCGAAATATCAATATCAATCATCTTTTCTCCGCCTCTTGCTTCCGGCGTACTTGAAAGAACCGTCAAAATTTCCTCGCCCAAGTCCTTTGGAGTCGTGTCAATGGCCGATAAATTTACTTCCCCGCGAAAATTTTTATTATAAATGAAATTTGAATACAAAAGCTCGCCGCTTAAGGAAAAAATCCGTACTTGCGGGCCGCCGCCGGAAGCCGGAGCAGTGACAATTTCGGAAATTCCATTGCCGTCCAAATCCGCGGCCGAGACATTTACTCCGCCCTGAAATTTTTTCGAATAAGCGTGGAATTTTTTAATCAAATCTCGGCCGCGAGTAAAAATTTTAATTTCCGAATTGCCGTCTGACTGCCGGCCGGTAATAATTTCATCTCCGGCCACTCCATCAACATCGGCCGAATATATTGAAACTCCGCCTTTAAAATCATCTTCATAGGCTGTAAAAAATCCGGACTCTTCTCCGTATTGATTGAAAATTCTCACACGGGGGCCGCCAGACTTAGCCGGCGCGGTTATTATTTCAGCTATTCCGTCCGCATTCACGTCGCCCGCCGCCACATTGACTCCGCCGCGAAAATTATCCGAATACGCGAAAAAGCCGGGCGTAAAAATTACCTTTCCCGATCCGTCAAAAACTCTTATCTGCGGCGTCCCTCCGATCGCGGGGGCTGAAACAATTTCGTCAATTCCGTCGCCATTCACATCCCCCGCCGCCACATTGACTCCGCCGCGAAAATTTTCTCCATAAGCTAAAAATGAGCGTATCAGGCTTCCATCCTGTCGGAAGACCTGAATGCTCGGCTCGCCTCCGGGATTGGCGCCAACTATTATTTCTTCAACTCCGTCTCCGCCCAGATCGCCCGTGGCAATACTCGCCCAGTCAAGCTCGTCAGTATCCAGCGATTTAAATTGGCGGATCTCTTGCCCGCCGTCATCAATAATCTTTACGGCTGAAATCTTGTATTCAGCGGCTAAAGAAATACCCGGAATAAATAAAAAAAATCCCAAAACAAAGGCGGGAATTACAAATGAGTACGCAAAAAAGCGTTTAATATTTTTCATAGTTTTTATTTTTGTTTTTAATGTATTTATTATAGCAAATTTTTCACCTTTTGTCAAAACCACTTCCATTTCCAATACTTGGCGAACAGATGTTTTATCCAATACGAGACCGGATTGGCATTCCAAAGCCGGACGCGAGGTGCCGGCTGATGATAAAAATGCCCGGAAAAATAAGCGGCATTGCCCCACCCCATTTCCACAAAACAAGATCCGAATCCGTGATATGATTCCCTGTCGCGAGCATTTAGCATTTCCAAAATAATATTATGCGCCGCAATCTCGGCTTGGCCGTGAGCGATTACTCCCGCCTTGGGCAGAAATTTTCCGCCCGCGATCGGAATCTCGGTGCAATCGCCTATCGCGTATATGCCGGGAAAATTCGTCCGCAGAGTTTTCGAATCTACCGGAATCCAGCCGCGCTCTCCCGCCAGTTTACTTTCTCTTATTACTTTCGGCGCTTGGTGCGGCGGGACATAGATCAATAAATCATAACCGTATGTTCCGACATCAAAAATAAGCTCGTTCATACTTACTTCGCGCAAAATGTGATTCGGATGATAGCGGATATTTTTCTTTTCCAAAGATTTGGAAATGAATTTTCCCACTTGCAATCCGGCGGCGGGCATTGGCTGCAGCTCCGGAGTGAAGAAAGAAATTACAATATTATCGCGTATTTTTTTCCGCTTTAAATACTCATCCAGCAAAAAAGCCATCTCATAAGGAGCGGCCGGACATTTGAAGGGCAAACCTGGTATTACCAGCGCGATATTTTTCCCGTTAAAACTGGAAACGGCATCGCGAACTTTATCCGATCCTTCCGGCGTATAAAATGAATGGCCGAATTCTTTTAATCCGGGTATTTTATCATGATTGAATTCAGCTCCCAGAGCAATAAGCGCTGAATCAAAATCAATACCGCCGTGGGATGTTTCAACGCGCTTATTCTCCGGATCGATTTTCAGCACCTCGGCATTGACGACCTTAATCCTCTTTTTTGCGAACGAATCATAAGGCATTTGGGCGTCTGAAATTTTTTGCAATCCCAAAGCCGACCACAATAGGGCCGGCTGATATAAATGCGTTTTTCTTTTTTCAATAAGAATAATTTTATGCTCGCGCATCAAACGCTTGGAGAGTTCGTGAACGGCCACCACTCCGCCGATCCC
>JBBUEG010000107.1:0-13008 GCA_038056985.1 Patescibacteria group bacterium
CAGGCGAAATTGGACGGAGTGATCGCCATAACGCCGGTCGTGATTGAGAGATTATTGGAAATGACCGGATCAATCACGATAGGCAAGACGGAATTTACCAAAGACAATGTAGTGGACGAATTGATCTATCAGGTGGAAAAAGCGTATGTGTATCAGGGAACGGCTTTTGAAAATCGCAAAGGAATAATCGGCGACTTGGGCGATGAATTATTGAAGCGTATAATGAGCCTGCCGCGCGACAAATGGCCCGAACTTTTTGAAATAATGGGCGAGCTGGCAAATGAAAAGCATATGCTTTTATATTCCACGGATTCCGAACTGCAAGACAAAATAATCACGGCCGGCTGGGGCGGGCAAATCAAAGACGCAGACGATGATTTTATCGGCGTCTTTGACGCAAATTTGGCAAGCCTTAAGACGGACGCAGTAATGAGGCGCGCCTTAAGCTACAAGCTTGAGCAAAACGATAAAAACGAAATCATCGCGACCGTAATTCTCAAATATGAAAATACTGCCATGGAATTTGATTGGCGAACGAGCCGGTACCGCAATTATTTGCGCCTGCTTGTCCCGAAGGGCAGTACGCTCATTGAATCGCAAGGCAGTATGTATAATGACCGCACCACGCGCAAGGGATCGGTGGATGTTTCCGAAGATTTGGGTAAGACCGTATTCGGGACATTTGTGGCTATTGAGCCCAAGGAAACGCGCGAGGTGATGATTAAATACAAATTGCCGAATTATATCGGAGAAAAAATAAAAAACGGCGAATATAATTTACTGATCCAAAAACAGCCGGGCATTGACACGCGCGATCTTAATCTTGAATTGAAATTCAACGATAAAATACAAGGCGTTGAATGGCTTGACAGCCAGTATAAAATTGACAATAATACATTGACAGCGCAAAATTCATTAAAGAGCGACAGGATGCTGAATATTAAATTTAAATAGCGCGACTTATGTCACTATTCCGTAAAAAAATTGGGATTGATCTGGGAACGACTTATACTTTGGTGTATTTGCCGCAAAAAGGCATTGTGCTGAATGAGCCTTCAGTTGTGGCAATTTCAACGCACGATAAAAGAGTGCTGGCGGTCGGAGATGAAGCCAAGGAAATGCTTGGGAGAACCCCGGATACGATCGTGGCCCGGCGACCTTTGAAAGAAGGCGTAATTGCCGATTATCAGATCACGGAGCAAATGCTTAAATATTTTATCAATAAGGCCGTGGGCGGAGTGAGATTTATGAGACCGGAAGTCTTGGTGGCAGTACCTGGCGGCATCACTTCCACGGAAAAACGAGCGGTCATAGACGCGACTTTGGCGGCCGGCGCGAAAGTGGCGCACATAATTTTGGAGCCGGTGGCGGCGGCCATCGGCGCCAATATCCCGATCGGTTCCGCTTCCGGGCATATGATTATTGATATCGGCGGCGGCACTTGCGAGATCGCCGTATTGTCTCTCGGCGGAATTGTCACCAAGACATCAATCCGCGTCGGCGGAACAAAACTAGATCTCTCCATAATGGAATTTATCAGAAAAAAATACGGCTTGGCAATAGGCGAGCGCACGGCCGAAGAGGTCAAAATAAATATCGGCACGGCTTTGTCTTTGGATGAAAAGCTGGTTATGGAAATAAAGGGCCGCGATATGATCTCAGGCTTGCCGAAAAGCATACAAATTACAAGCGAGGATACGGTTGAGGCGCTGCGCGATGATTTGCAGGGAATTATCAACGCGATAAAATTAGTTTTAAATAATACTCCACCAGAGCTTTCGGCCGATATTATGGAAAAGGGGATGATTTTGTCCGGCGGCACTTCGCAATTGCGCAATTTGGAGCGCTTGGTGGAGCAGGCGACCGGCGTTCCCACCTATATGGCTGATGAGCCGCTTCTTTGCGTAGCCAAAGGGACGGGGATTGTGCTTGATAATCTTGATGCGTACAAAAGAAGCGTTTCCGCCATTAGGTAATATGATAATCGGCATTGACGCGTCGCGAGCCAATGAATCGGAGAGGACCGGTACGGAGTGGTATTCGTATCACTTGATTCAGGAATTTAAAAAATTGGATTTAAAAAACGAATTCCGGCTTTATTCGCCGAGTTCTCTAAAAGACGGCTTGGAAAATCTTCCGGCCAATTTTCAATCGCGAGTTTTAAAATCTCCATCAGAAATGCTCTGGACGCAAACGCGGCTTTCCGCCGAAATGCTCGTAAATCCGCCGGATGTTCTTTTTGTTCCGGCGCACACCATTCCGATTATTCATCCGATCAAAACTATTGTGACTTGCCACGATGTGGGATTTGAAAGATTTCCGGAATTGTACGCCACGCACTCTATAGGGCCGTCAAAGGGGCTCGCCGGACTAGCGGTAAAAACCGCCGCAAAAATCGCAACCGGATTCAAATATTCAAACAATGAGCTGGACTATCATCGTTGGTCAATGAAATTTGCCCTGAAACACGCGGCAAAGATTATCACCGTTTCCGAATTTACCAAAAAAGAAATTCGAGAAATTTACAATGTTTCCGGCGAAAATATTAGCGTGATTCACAACGGCTTTGATCAAGAAAAATTCGTTCCGATAAAAAATCAGGCGGAAATTGATCTGACTCTTCAAAAATACGGCATAAATAAGCCGTTTTATTTATTCGTAGGAAGGCTTGAAGAAAAGAAAAACATTGTCGGAATGCTGGAGGCATTTGCGTTTGCCCGAGCTAAAGAACCAAAAATCAAAGAGGCGCTTTTCGTGCTGGCTGGCCGACCGGGCTACGGGTACGATCGCATTCAATCGGCGATAAAGCGGTTGGGCTTGGAAAATTCGGTCAAACAAATCGGCTGGATTCCGGATGCCGATCGCGTCAATCTTCTCAATGCGGCAAAAATCTTTTTATTCGCGTCAATGTACGAAGGATTTGGAATTCCTATTTTGGAGGCATTCGGCTGCGGCACAATCGTGATAACCTCAAATCGCGCGTCTTGTCCGGAAGTAGCGGGTGATGCGGCGCTCTTGGTTGATCCGGAAAATACGGAAGAAATGGCAAGCGCGATTATCAGATTGGAAAACGATGAAAAATTGCGCGAAGATCTGCGGCAAAAAGGCTTCTCTCGCGTCAAGGAATTCTCTTTGGCCAAATGCGCCCGGGAAACGCTAAATATTTTGACAAGCTGAAATCAATAAATTTGCCATTTTTGCAAAATATTGGTACAATAACAATGCTCTATTTGGGGCGATTTTGATTATGTTTGATTCCATACGGCAAAAAAGCGATAATGCGCCGACTTTGGCCGGGCAGGAAAAGATTGTTCATTTTTTGGAACATTCCATCAAATCCGACAAGACTTCCCACGCTTACGGATTTTTCGGGCCAAAGGGGATAGGGAAAAAACGATTGGTTGATTTTTTTGTCCAAGCGCTTTTGTGCGATAAAAATGACGGCGCTCCTTGCGGCCAATGCCGCAATTGCGTATTATTTGCGCGAAATAATCACACGGATGTTTACAGAGTGATCAAAGATCCGGATGAGAAAAATATCGGCATAGAAAAAATGCGCGAGATGAGGGAAAGAATGTATTTGACTCCGTCTATTTCTCGGCGCAATATTGCTGTCATTTACGACGCTCACAGCCTTTCTGCTGACGCGCAAAACAGCATTTTGAAAATTTTGGAAGAGCCGCCCAAATCATCAGTCATTATTTTGGCGGCTGATTTTACGGATTCGCTTTTGCCCACTTTGCGTTCGCGGCTTTTGAACATAAGATTGAATAACATTTCAGACGAACGGATGATTAAATGCCTGGAGAGCGAATACCCGGATATGTCCAAAGAATTTATTCGGAGCGCTGTTAATTTGGCGTTTGGAAAGATAGAAACGGCCAGAGACTTGATTGCCGATAAAACATTGCTTGAATCGGCCGAAAAAGAATATGCCAAAGCGCTACAATTTTTAAACAGCCAAAAGAGCGAACGATTGAAAATGCTTTATGATGTTTTCAGCAAATCAATGAGCTTTATTGAACAGCAAAATAGCGGCATAAAATTCGCCAATAGTCTCCTCGTCGCGGCCGAATGGTCGATATATGATAAATTCGGCATTAAAGAGGCGCTCATGATTATTAAATCCGATAAAAAACCAGCCGATAATTTGGCAAAAATTTGCAATGGATTATTCAAATTGATTGATATGATGAAAAGAAATATCGCGCCTCGGCTCGCTTTTGAGCAATTTATTTGGAATATAAATTAAAATTTATGATAATGAAATCAAAAAAAATATCTATTGTTATTTTAACATTTGCGGCCCTTGTTTTTATGGGCCAGGGTTGCATTACCGTTGGTTTTGGAGCGAAAAAAGTTCAAGACGGAGGGATGTATTCCTCGGAAGACAAAGGCGAAATATGGAAGCAAAAAGTTTTTGCCGGAATTGTTAAAAAGAAAACCCAAACTATCAGCAATGCCAATATCAGTAAGATTCTATTTCATCCGCTTGATTCAAAAATAATATATTTAGGTACGACAAATTCCGGAATGCTGGTATCGTCCGATTCGGGAGAAAGCTGGAAGTCGATATTGGTTTCATCGGGATCAGTGCAAGCGATCGGACTTGATCCGACTTCCGCGCAAATACTCTATGTCGGATTGGGCGGTCAGATTCAAAAATCCACCGATGCCGGAGCCGCTTGGACTGTTATTTACACGCAAGCAGTTTCCGGGTATTCAATCACGGCCGTGGCGGTAGATCCCTTTAATCCGAGACAAATTTTTGCCGGAGCGTCAAACGGCGTGATTTTAAAAAGCGACGACAGCGGTGCGAGCTGGAAAGCAATGCCCGGCCAGGCCGCCAAAGCGGAAATTCGCGACATCATTTTTCATCCCAATGATCCGAGTCTTATGATCGCCGTTACTCCGAGCAATGGAATATTCAAATCATTTGATCGGGGCATCACCTGGGGCGAATTCATATCCAAGGAAACCGCGGCAAAATTTACGGGGAGCCTAACCGCGGGCGTATTACTGCCGCACGCCAGAGTGTCCTCAATGTTCTTATACGCGTCGGCTTATGGCCTAATGCGTACCAGCGATGGGGGTAAAACTTGGGAGGCCGTCAATCTTTTGACTAAACCGGGCGAAGTAAAAATACTTTCATTGGCGGCCAATCCTTATGATTTTGATGAAGTATACTACGGTACGGCTTCAAATTTGTACAAGACTTTCAATAACGGAAACGAATGGATCACCCGTTCGCTTCCGTCGTCTCGTCAGCCGACCGCTTTAGGCATTAATCCGAATGATACCGGGAAAATTTGGATGGGAACGACTAAGCCGGTGCAAAAGAAAAAAAGCCTATTATCGCCTTTGTAATTAATTTATAAATTTATGCCGACGCAACACCAAGAAGAATTTCAAAAAATCATAGATCATTATATTCACGCTATTTCCACGGTGCGCACCGGCCGGGCCAATCCGGCGATTGTTGACAATATAGAAGTGGAAAGTTATGGCGCGAAAATGAAATTGAGAGAGCTGGCCGCCATTAGCGTGCCGGAGGCGAAAGTTTTGCAAATTGAGCCATGGGATAAAAATATCGCCAAAGAAATTGAAAAAGCCATTATCGCGTCTAATATCGGATTGACTCCGAATGTTTCGGGGTCGGTCATTCGCCTGGTATTGCCGGCTATGACTGAAGAAAGAAGAAAGCTTTTGATCAAGCAATTAATGGAAACCACGGAATCGGCGCGGGTGGGAATCAGGCGCGTGCGTGACGAAATACTGAAAGCTTTTAAAGAGGAAAAATCAAAAGGCGAGATGACCGAAGACCAATTTTTTCAAAAATCAAAGGAAGTCCAGAATTCGGTGGATCTTATGAATACGAAAATCAAAGAATTATTGGAAGCCAAAGAAAAAGAAATAATGACAATTTAGCCTATGCTTTTAGCCACTATCGCCACATTTGCCGTAATTTTAGCCGTACTGGTGCTCGTCCATGAAGCCGGGCATTTTTTTGCCGCGCGGATTTTTGGCATAAGAGCCGATGAATTCGGCTTTGGCTTTCCTCCCAGGCTTTTCGGCGCGCAAAAATTGAAAAACGGAAAGTGGAAATTTCTAAGCGCGCGCGGAGAAGGGGATCCGGAAGGCGGGACTGTGTATTCGCTTAATTGGTTTCCTCTTGGCGGATTTGTTAAAATCAAAGGCGAAAGCGGAGAAAATCAAAAAGACCCGGACAGCTTCGCAGCGAGGCCCATTTGGCAAAGAGGAGTAGTCCTGGCGGCCGGAGTGACAATGAATGTGGTACTTGCTTTTGTTTTATTGGTTGCCGCTCTGATGATTGGAATGCCACAAGATGTAAGAGATTTATCAGATAGGGATCTCGCCAAAATCAAAAATCCTCAAGTTCAAATTTTGGAGGTGGAAAAGGGTTTTCCGGCTGACGGAATTTTTCGGCCGGGCGATGTGATCGTATCGTTGGACGGCATTAAAATAAAAACTATTGACGATGTTCAAAAATATGTTAATGCGCATCGCGAAGGGATTAGAGTAGGTTATTTAAGAGGAAAGATTGAAGGTGAGTCGCGCCTTGTGCCGAAAGTTATTGAAGGTGAAGATCGGGCGGTATTTGGAGTTAATTTATCCGAAGTGGCTTTTGTGTCTTATCCGATCCATACTTCCATCATTAAGGGTTTTAATTCCACATTCTCGCTTATCGGAGCGATTCTTAACGGTTATTACGATCTTTTTGCCAGGCTTTTCTCAGGCAAAGGAGTTTCGGCGGAAATTTCCGGACCTATAGGTATCGCAGTTTATACCGGCATGGTTGTGAAGCTCGGATTTATTTATGTTTTGCAGTTTGCCGTAGTCTTATCGCTTAATCTCGCGATTCTTAATTTTATTCCAATGCCTGCGCTAGACGGAGGGCGCTTTTTATTTCTGGTAATAGAAAAAATACGAGGAAAGGCCGTTCACGTAAGAATTGAAAATTTCAGCCATACGGTTGGATTTATTCTGTTAATGACATTGGTGGTGGTCATCACTTACCGCGATATCGCGCGCTGGGGAGGCGATATAGTCAGAGTGTTCAAGGATGCTCTGGGTTGGTAATTTATACGGTTGACAAAGACGAAAATATCAAGTAAACTAAGCGCGTTTTATGAATTGATTAGAAATTAGCGTATTATGCTTTCACGAATTTTCGGGCGATTTTCCCAAGATATGGGCATTGACCTTGGCACGGCCAATACTTTGGTGTATGTGAAAGACAAGGGGATTGTCATTAATGAGCCGTCGGTCGTGGCGATCAACACGCGAACCGATGAAATTTTGGCGATCGGAGAAATGGCGAACCATATGATCGGCAAAACACCGGGACATATCGTGGCCATACGCCCTTTGGCCGACGGAGTAATTTCCGATTTTGAAATAGCCGAGAAAATGATCAAGTATTTCATTGACAAAATCCACCGGGAGACTTTTGCCCTAATGCCCCGGCCGCGCGTGGTGATTGGAATTCCTCTGGAAGTGACCGAAGTGGAAAGAAAAGCGGTGGAGGACGCGGTATTGAATGCCGGAGCGCGCGAAGTTCATCTGATTGAAGAGCCGGTGGCCGTAGCGATCGGCGCTAGGATGCCGATCCAGGACGCTATGGGCAGTATGGTGGTTGATATCGGCGGCGGAACGACCGATATTGCCGTGATTTCTTTGGGCGGAGTGGTGACGGCCAAATCAATAAAAATCGCCGGCAATGAGATGACTGACGACATAATCAATTTTGCTCGGGAAGAATTCAATATTTTCTTGGGCGAACGGACCGCCGAGGAAGCCAAAATAAAAATCGGATCGGCCGTGAGTCTGCCGGAAAAATTGGAAATTGCCGTTCGCGGCCGCGATGTGGTATCAGGACTCCCGCGGGAAGTAATTTTGACCGACGAGCATGTCAGGGAAGCGCTAAAACGCACAGTCCGATTGATGATAGAAACAATCAAGGATACGATTGAAAAAACTCCGGCTGAATTGGTGGCCGACATATATCAGCGCGGAGTGCTCTTGAGCGGCGGCGGGGCCATGCTGCGCGGTCTACCTGAAGCGATTCGCGACGAGATAAAAATTCCGGTTTACGCGACCGACGATCCTCTTACGGCCGTGGCGCGCGGGACGGGCATTGTGGTGGAAGATTTGGATCGCCTTGCTTCAGTTTTGATTCCCGGAACAAAATCCGGCCGATCGCGCTAAACGAAACGCATTATGGCGCGCAAATATAAAAAGATTACTGTTTGGCTTGTCGGGGGAGCATTGCTCCTGATTTTTTTTATTTTCAATCCGTTTAAAATAAAGTCTTTGGAATCAATCCAATCGTCTTATATTTTTTCTTTTTTACAGCCTTTTCAACGCGCGGCCATTGAGGGGCAAAGATTCGCTGATGGAATATTTTCCGGAGACGATTACCGCCGGAAAGCCGTGGCGATCCAAGAACGAATTGAGAAAATGACGTACGATAATACTCGGCTCAATGCTCTGGAGCGTGAGAATGAGGAATTGCGAAAAATTTTGCAATTCTCCAAGGATAATGAATCTCCTAAGGCGCTGGCTAAAATTTTCAGAAGCGGCACGATTTTTTCAAGCGATTTTATGATAAACAAGGGGAGGCGGGATAATATTGAGATTGATGATTTGGCGGTTTCTCCCGGCGGCGCTTTGGTTGGACGCGTCACTCAAATTTCGGAGTCATCCGCCAAAGTGATGATTATCACTGATCCGCGTTTCCGCATCGCGGCCATAAGCCAAAGCGGCCGGGCGGAGGATCAGGCGGCCGTTCGTCCGGAAGGAATAATTGAAGGTTCGCACGGCACTTCGCTTAAATTAAAATTCATACCCCAGTCTGATAAAATAGCGGTCGGGGATATTATCGCGACGAGGCCCGATGCCGAAAATCCGTCCTTGATTTTTCCCATTGGGACGATTCGGCGGATTGAAACATCGGCGCGTGATCTTTTTCAAGAAGCGTCGGTGGATCCGTTAGTTCGCTTCTTTGACTTTGACGCGGTGATGGTTTATTAAAGCTTTGCGCTATGCCCGGTAGTAGAACTTTGACCTCACCACTCGGGTAGCGATGGTAAATAATAATAAAAATTCTCATAAAAATGAATCACTATTGAGAAAAATATTAATATCGTACAATTATTGTCAAAGTTTCACTACCGGGTATGCGGAAATTCATATTAAACATATTGGCTTTTTTATTTTTTTCCGTCCTTTTTGCGATTGTCGCGGTATTTTTGCCGCCGCGACTGTGGGACGCGGCAGTTGTTTTATTCTGTATTCTGATTTTTTTAAATAAGAAGCTGGTGCTTGTTGTCGGCGTCACTTTGATTGCCGGACTGTTTTTTGAAATAATTTCAAACGCCAGCTTTGGGATTCAGACAATCGCGCTTTTCGCATCGCTTTCGGCTGTATATCTTTTAAAAAATCAATTTTTGAAATTGAATCGCTGGGTCGCTTTTCTTTTGAATATCGCGTTTGCCACGATTGTTTATCGACTGTCGCAAATAATCATGTCGGCGATTATCGGAGATTTCTCCGCCGGATTTTTTCAAACGGTTTACCATTTGACTGATATGCGGCTGATCCTTCTCGCCTTAATTTGGAATATTTGCTTGTCAGTCATATTTGCCGCTCTGTACAATGCGCTAAGAAAGCGGTTTTTCGCGCGATTCTTTATCCTCCGTTAAATTTGATTATGGCGTTGAAAAATAAATTCTTTGAAGACTTCATCAGCGAATCGCTTAGATCGAAAATGAAATTAATGCGGCATGAGGTGCAGGCCGAGGATGTGGTATGGGAGCATAATTCGCGCCAGCCGATTTCAAAAACCGTGCGCCTTTCGCGGTTTATTTTCGTCTTTGCACTGATCGCGATTGCCCTGGGTGCGATTGTATTGCGTACGGCCGAGCTTCAAATTCTTCAAGGGACTAAATGGCGTGCCGTTGCCGAAGGAAATCGCATCAGGGAAATCGTAGTTCCGGCCAGGCGCGGAGAAATTCTTGACATTAATCTTATTCCAATGGCTAAAAATATTCCGGCGGAGCAAGCGACCGTCATTCCCGGAGATTTTCCGGATAAGGAGAAATTCGCCGAAATATCTGAAAAATTATCATCCATCCTTTCCGTGCCGAAAGAAGAAATTCTCGATCGTCTGGAAAAAATTTTTGAATATAAAGAAATCCGCCAATCGTACGAGCCTATAATTTTAGCCGAGGAAATCAAGCACGAAGCGGCATTGAGCCTGATGGAGCATTCGGAGTCTTTTCCGGGCGTCAAAGTTTATCCGTCCGCACGCCGAAGCTATCCGGAAAAGGAAATTATTTCGCATTCTATGGGCTATATTGGAAAATTAAGCCAGGCGGAATGGGATAGTCTGCCGCGCGTGCCGAATGAGTCCGGTTATCTCAAATCGGATTTCATCGGCAAATCCGGATTGGAATATATTTATGAAAAAGAGCTGCGCGGCATTTACGGCTGGCAAAGAATTGAGGTAGACTCAATGGGGCGGGAGCAGAAAATAATTTCCGAAACCTTAGCACTTCCCGGCAAAGACTTGATTACTTCAATAGACGCGCGCGTTCAAAAAAAAGCTTTTGAATCTTTACGCGACAGCCTTAAAAAAGTCGGCGCCAAAGCCGGATCAGCGGTGGCGCTGAATCCGCAAAACGGCGAGATTATCGCCTTGGCAAACCTGCCGTCTTATGATAATAACAGTTTTATTACAGGGCTGACCGAACAGGATCGGACGCAATTTTTCCAAAGCCCGGAACGCCCTTTGCTTTTTAGGGCGATTTCCGGTATTTATCCGTCCGGTTCTACGATAAAGCCTTTGATCGCGGTCGCGGCACTCGCCGAAGGCGTAATTACTCCCAAGACAACGATTTTAAGCACCGGCGGAATACGGATCGGCGCGTCTTTTTTTCCGGACTGGAAAGCGGGCGGGCACGGAGCAGTGGATGTAAAACGTGCCATTGCCGAATCGGTCAATACTTTTTTTTATACCGTGGGCGGGGGCTATGAAAAATTTAAGGGTCTAGGTGTAGAAAAACTTGATTCGTATATGACGCTATTCGGCCTTGGCGAGAAAACGGGAATTGATTTGCCCGGCGAAGCCGCCGGGCTGGTGCCCGATCCTTCTTGGAAAAGGACGGTGAAAAAAGAAAAATGGTATATTGGCGACACTTACCATCTCTCCATCGGGCAAGGAGATCTTTTGACGACTCCTTTGCAAATGGCCTCGGTGACGGCCGCTATCGCCAATGGCGGAACGATTTTCCAGCCGCATTTGGTTAAAGGATATTTAGATCAGCGCACCAATAATATAATTGAAATAAAGCCGAAAAAAGAACCGGAAAAACTGTCAATCGCCGCTTCGGCTTTTGATACTGTCCGCCAAGGAATGCGGCAAACCGTGCTTTCCGGAAGCGGACGGGCATTGAGCGGCGAGCCGTTTGAGGTAGCGGCCAAGACCGGTACGGCTGAGGCTCCGAGCGGCAATCCGCACGGCTGGTTTATCGCTTTTGCGCCTTTTACCAATCCGGAAATAGCGGTCGCGGTAATGGTAGAGAACGGGGGAGAAGGGTATATTTCGGCCTTGCCGGTAGCTCGCGATATTTTGCAAGAATATTTTCGCCTCAAGAATTAATCTTTTTTAATTTTGGGCCTGACGCCGTATCTTCAATTTGCACTTTGAATTCTTCCAAAAGGCGTTGGCGGATCTCATCCGCTTTGGCGAAATTTTTATCAATTCTTGCTTGTTCGCGTTCAGCAGCCAATTTTCTCGCTTCTTCAGGAATTTCCTCTTTTTTATTTTTTATTTGATCGGCAAGCCTAAGACCCAAGACGCGGTCAAAATCAAAAAGCAGATCCAAGGCGGCTTTTTTTGAAATTTCGTTTTTATTGGACAAATGCGCTGTTTTCCAGGCGATAGCCAGAGCCCGGGGAACGCCCAAATCATCATCCAGTGCTTTTTTGAATTCTTTTTTAATGGCGATAATTTTTCTCATTTCTTTTGAAGCGCTTTTTTTGTCTGCTTCTTGGCCGTCTTGATTTTTAATAAACTCATAAAGATTGTTCAATGATTCCTCGGCCGCCTTGAGCGACTCCCAAGTGAAATTAAGCTTGGCGCGATAATGGGCAGTAAGGCAAAGATAACGGAAAGCCAAAGGATTGAATCCGCGCTCAATAATGTCGCTAAGCTTGAAATCGTTTTTCAAGGATTTGGACATTTTATGATTATTGATTAAAAGATGCTCCAGGTGAAGCCAATATTTTACAAACGGCTTTCCGGTCGCGCCCTCGCTTTGGGCGATCTCGTTTTCATGGTGGGGAAATATCAAATCCACCGCTCCGGCGTGAATATCAAAGCTTTGCCCAAGATTCTTAAGAGCCATTGCCGAACACTCAATGTGCCAGCCGGGCCGCCCCTTTCCCCAAGGCGAATGCCAAAACACATCGCCGTCCTCCGGCTTCCAGGCTTTCCATAGCACAAAATCAGACGCTTGTTCTTTGCCGTATTCGTCCAGCGCTACGCGTGCGCCTTCCTTGATTGTTCTGGTTTTCAGTCGCGATAGTTTCCCGTATTTTTTGAACTTTGAAATATCAAAATACACGGACTCGTCTTTGCCTTGATACGCCAATTCTTTTTTTAGCAGTATTTTAGTTAATTCAATTATTTCATTGATATATTTTGTGGCGTAAGGATAATGATCGGGCGCCAGTACATTGAGATCTTTCAAATTTTGCTTGAAAGACTTGTCATAAGCTCCGGTAAAGCTTTCCAATGAAATGCCCATTTCGCGCGCGCCGCGAATCGTTTTGTCTTCCACATCCGTAATATTCATTATGTGTTTGACTTTGAATCCGCCGTACAAAAGAGTTCGTTTCAATAAATCATAAAAAATCATGGCGCGCAAATTTCCGATGTGCGCATGATTGTAAATAGTCGGCCCGCACGAATAAAATCCGACC
>JBBUEG010000108.1:0-1586 GCA_038056985.1 Patescibacteria group bacterium
TACTGCCTTTACAAAGGATACAGCAAAGTTGAATGGGGATCGGTATACAATTCGTACGCAGTCGTTAAATGCGTAAAATAAATTTTAAAGGCCATTGCTCCGCCTTCTGCTTTGAAGGCGGAGCGGGCGGCCCATCGGCATTATGTCTCTTCAAGTTTCAAACATAAAAAAATCTTTTGACCGGATTTTAGCGGTTGACAATATTTCTTTTGAAGCGCTGCCCGGATCAATCACCGGCTTAATCGGCCCGAACGGCTCCGGCAAGACAACTACCATGAATATCGTCGCCTCAATCATTGCGCCGGATTCAGGCGAAGTTTCTTTGTTTGAAATAAAACAATCAAATAATCCCGAAAGATTAAAAGCGCGGATCGGATATGTGCCGGACGAAATAACCATTGCCTATAAATTAACAGGTCGCGAATTTCTAAAATTGAATTTGCGGCTTTTCAGTGCGTTTGACGAACAACGAAGAAAATTATCATACGAGCTTTGCGAGCTTTTCCAGCTGGCCGATCGGCTTGACGATTTTACCGATGAATACAGCCATGGCATGCTCAAAAAACTTCTTTTGATTTCCGCCGTATCGCATACCCCGAGGCTTCTCATTCTTGATGAACCGACCAACGGCCTTGATCCGGAAATGGTTATGCTTTTTGAGGCCTTCGTAAAAGAATATGTAAGCCGCGGCAATATAGTACTTTTGTCAACCCACCATCTGGAATTTGCCGCCAAATTTTGCGATAAAGTCATACTCATTCAAAAAGGTCAAATCATCGCCCAAGGGACGCCCCAAGAATTACAAATTAAAACCGGCCGTTCGTCATTTGAAAAAGCGGCTTTTGATATTTTTAACTTCAATGATAAATTGGAACAGCTTAAAAAAATCTTTTCTCATTTCCCGATTTCAAATTCTGTCGCTCAAAAATAGCGCTGCGGCAATTTTAAAATCCCAGCCCGTTATTTTAATCTTGCCGATAATCGGGGTGTCGTTATACATTTATTTTCTCACGCAAATTCCCAAATGGCTGTTTGACATTTTTGGATTTACCGCGTCGTTGTGGCAAAACGGCGCGAAAGAGCCCTTGCTTCAACTGAACTTTATTCTATCAATCTCATTGCTCGTATTTTCGTTTTTTTTCTTTACCTTATTTGTTCCGGAAAAGCGATCCCCTCTTTGGCTGCACAGCTTGCCGCTCTCCAATAGCCGGCTCACTTTTGGAAATTTCATTGTCCCATTTTGTTTTTTTCTGTTATTAATACTTCCGCCGCTTTTTATAATTTCCGGAATATTGAGTATTTTAAGCCGGCCGGACGGATTTCTTTTGTATTTATACGGCTTCTCGGGGGCCGTTTCATTTATCCCGTGGGTCATTATTGGATTGCTCGCATCGCGCGCCTTCCGTTTCGGCCTACCCAAAACAAAGCGCGGAAAAATCATTTTCATTATCTTTGGCGCATTAGCAGCCGCTTATTTTCTATTGGGAATTGTTGATTTTCGAAGTTTTCTATTTTTTTCGCCCGGCGCCATTTTTCCTTTCCTCATCTACGCCGCGGCTTTAAAAAATTTTATCGCCGTTATTGCG
>JBBUEG010000109.1:0-3992 GCA_038056985.1 Patescibacteria group bacterium
ATAAAGATTCCGGAAATTCCGGCCGTGCCCAAAGAATTGTCGTTTGAAAAACCGCCGACACGAATTAATCTTGACCTGCCCATTCCGGAAGGCGAAAAAGCGATTTTGGTTAAAAAAGGCAAGACGCGCGGTCTGGACGGAATGGAAACAATGGTCGTGACCGAGGAATTGGCGTCTAAAACATATCATTTGATGATTTTTGACAATCAAAAGACTCTCATTTTTGAAGATAAAAATACTCTGATGCTGCCCGATAAAATATTACTGCAGGTTTACGAAGGAGACAGCCGCCCGTCTTTTTATCTGGCGTTTGCAAGTAATATTCCGGGCTATCATATGCGGTGGAACGGATACTGGTATGTCATACCGGAAAATGAGAAGGATTTGATGTAATTTTAATAATGTATGTTCCTCCTGCGGCGCTCCATCCCCTATATATCCGGTCTGGCGATTTTTGCGGCATTTTTGCTGATTTTTAATATTTCCCCGCTGACGCTTTATTGGTTTTTGGCCATTGGCATCATCCCCGTAATTTTTGTTTCAATTATTTTATGGCGGCTGTCCGGACCGCTTCCCAGACAGGAAAAACTGCATTTGGTTTTATTGACGTTATTTCTTTTTCTGGGAGGATTTTTATTTGTATCTTTTAATGCCGTTTCTTTATGGAATTACGCGGCCGCGATCGGCATATCCGCTCTGGTTATTTTTTTCGCCGAACATATTTTCACTTTCGTTTGGAATCCGGCCGCTTACGAGCCGTACAGCATTGAGCAGATCTCTCGCGTTTTGCAATACGGCATATTATTTTTATTTTCATCTTTTATTTTTTTCATCATTATCGTCGGCTTGCCTTTCGCGCTTGTTTCTTTGGCCGGCGCGGCTACGGCCGTATTGTGCGGCATCTCTTTTTTTATCAAGCAAAAAATCGCGCCTAAGGATTATTACCCCTTAGCACTCATTTTATTTTTTATTTTCGCGCAGATTTTCGCCGTAGTCTCGCTTTTTCCGTTTGATCCCAAGGTTTCCGCTTTGCTCGTTACCATTGCATTTTATGTTTTTACCGGAATCGTTCGCCAAAAATTTCATCGCACCGAATCGCTTTCGCGCGTCCAAGGATATGCGGCTATCGGACTCGCGTCTATGGCGCTTTTACTTTTAACAGCGAGGTGGCGTTAAATTTATGTCCAAACAAGACCAAAATAAATCAACAAAAGACGAGAATGAAAAGAAGGAACGCCATGACGAGCTGGCCAAGGTTTTTAGTGAAAATCCTTTAAATAAAATAGAAAGGCCGGCCAAGCGCACACGGCTTTTTTTCGCCGTGGTGCTGTTTGCTTTATTTTTCGGATTGGCGGGCGGAGTATTGGGCGAATTGGCGGTCAATTATTGGCTTCTTACGGGCGCTGTCAATTTGCCGTGGTTTAATAAATTGCGCCTTGATCAATATTTGCCGACCAAGGAGATAATCGTCAGCAAGCGCGAGAGCGTTACGGTGGCGCAGGATGCGATGGTATCCGAGGTTGTAAAGAAAATGAGCGAGAGCCAAGCCGTATTTTTCAAGAAATTCTCCGCCGATGAAAAAGGGGCGCATATTTACAATGAGACGCGGCGCGCAACCCAAGGAATTGTTTTGACCAATGACGGTTGGATGGCGGCTCCGCTCTCCGGATTGTCCGGCAAGCCGTCCGAATATTTGGGGCTGGACGCGCGCGGCGAATCTTTCAAGATAAAGCAAATTATCCCTGATCAATTTTTGGGAATCGCCTATTTGGAAACGGACGCGCAAAATGTCCAGCCGGCCAATTTTGCCGATTTGGAAAAAATCGGCAGCGGTTCTTTGGCAGTGGTAAATGATTCTTTGGGTAATGCGGTTAGGCTTTCCAGTATTGATTCTTTATCTCACAATCCTCAAATGCCCGAAGAAAACTCCTCTCGGATCTCGCGTTTTATCGCATTGGACGAGAGTACGCCTCAGAATTTTTTCGGATCGGGAGTCGCTATGCTTTCGGGAGAATTGGCTGGAATTGTTTTGGACGCCGATAAAGTTTTGCGGATAGATTATGTTAAACCGCGGCTTAAAGAAGCGATTGATGACGGCAAAATTGAGCAAGGTTTCTTAGGTGTCTCGGGGATCAGCCAAAAATCATTTTTGGAAAAACCGCTTTTGGAGAGGAAGGGTATTTCAATCGGCAGCCTTGATCCGAAAGGAACGGGTATTGCCGCCAAAAGTCCGGCCGCCAAAGCCGGTTTGCGCGACGGGGATATTTTATTGAGCATTGACAATGAAGAATTCAATGGAATAAAGGGCTTGGCGGAAATTATGGCCGATTATCGGAAGGGCGACGAAGCGGAGATTAAATATTTAAGGAGCGGAAAAGAAAGAACGGTTAAAATAAAATTGGACGCATTGCCGATAAAATGAAGCTTGCTTTGAAAAATGAAATAGTGTAGAATATAACAATGAATTGGAAGCATTTTATCGTCATCCCGGCATATAATGAAGAAAAGCGAATAGAAAAGACAGTAAGGGATTATTCGGATCATTTTAAGGAAAAGGCGGAAATATTGATTGTTTTGAACGGATGCAGTGATAAGACAGGGGAGATCGTACGAGGTTTGAAAAAAGATTTAGTAAATATAGAATATTTGGAATTCTCAGAAGCGATCGGCAAGGGGAAAGCTGTCCACGAAGGGTTTAGATATGCTTTGAATAAAGTTTCAGGATTCAAGTTTCAGGATTCAAGCCTAATCGGCTTTGTGGACGCGGACGAAGCGACGAGTCCGGAAGAATATAAAAGATTGGCCGGTTTGATAGGGGACGCGGACGGTGTCATCGGTTCAAGATTTTTAAAAGGGGCAAAAGTTTACGGGCGGTCATTTTTAAGAAATATTGTCGGATACAAATTTCATTTGATTGTAAAAATATTGTTTAATTTGCCCTACAAAGATACGCAATGCGGAGTGAAAATATTCAAAGCGGATGCGCTGAAAAAGATTTTGCCGGAACTGAAAGTGAGTAATATGGCTTTTGATGTGGAAATGCTGGCAATAGCGCTTAAGTACAAATTAAAAATAAAAGAAATTCCCACAATCTGGAACGGCCAGCCGGAATCCGGAGCTCTGGGATCGCCGATCAGTTTCATCAAAAACGGATGGAAAATGTTTTGGACCTTAGTTGAATTAAAAATGAGAATATAAAATGACTAATCAACTTTTTGATAAAAAAAATGTAATTGTCGCCGGCGGAGCCGGCTTTATCGGCAGCCATTTATGCGAGGAGCTGGTGAGGACTTCGCGCGTGATTTGCGTTGACAATTTGATTACCGGAGATATTGAAAATATCAATCATTTGCTGAAAATACCGGATTTCAAATTTTTACGGCACGATATTTCCGATCCTCTGGATCTGGATCACTACCCGGAATTGGAGCCATTCCGCGTGAAATTTCAGGGCATTCAGGAGATTTATAATTTGGCAAGCCCGGCAAGCCCCAATGATTATTCAAAATACCCGCTGGAGACGCTTATCTCCAATGCTTATGGCACGAAAAATTTGCTTTATCTTGTCCTAAAATACAAAGCCAAAATGGTACAGATCTCAAGCTCGGCCGTTTATGGCAGCCCCTATTACGAAGATCCGTATTTTAGGGAAGATTATTGGGGTTATGTGGATCAATTGAGTCCGCGCGGGATTTACGCCGAAGCCAAGCGGTACGCGGAAAGCTTGATCGCCGCTTTTTATCGTTCGTACAAATTGGATATGAAAATAGCGCGCGTTTTCAATGTTTACGGTCCCAGGATGCGCTATACGGATCATCGCCTGATTCCGGATTTGATCAGGCAGGGCCTGGAGGGGCGGACGATCAGAGTGGAGAGCGGCGCGGACGATGTCACTTCTTTGTGTTATATTTCCGATATTGTGGACGGGCTTATCAAGATTATGAATCATCACTTCACCGGTCCGATAAATCTGGGAAATCCGGACAAAGTGA
>JBBUEG010000110.1:0-2949 GCA_038056985.1 Patescibacteria group bacterium
CCGAAATTAGGCGCACGGTAAAAATAAAATTCCCCGACGCGGCTATCGCCGCCGCTGCTTTATATACGCGCACCCCTCTTGTCACGCGAAACCAAAAGGATTTTAAAAATGTTCCCACTCTTAGCATTGTTGTATTGTAGATTGATAGGTCAATCAATATCTCGCGCCGCTTTATTTGGGTGCCATTCCCAAAGATCCGAAAATCGGCGCGGATGATAATACCGGCTATCCTATCTCCGTTGATCCGGCGACTAAGATCGTCTGCCTCAAAGCCTTGTTGTAAATAAAACACTACTTGACAAGTATAAAAATATACGATATAATTGGTAGTGATAGGTTATAAATATTGTCATATGCTTTATCCCCGGAAAGTTTTTTCCGAAATACAAAAAGTAATTTTACGCGATGAAAGCATTATTTTGACGGGCGCAAGACAGGTGGGAAAAACCTCGCTGTTGATTCTTTTGAAACATTTTTTGGAAGAGCAGGGAAAATCTTGTCATTATTTTAATTTGGAAAATACCGATCATTTGAAGATGTTGAATGAACATCCTTACAAATTATTTGATCTTATTCCTGAAAGTAAGACGAAACAATATGTGTGCATTGATGAGATCCAATATCTTGATAATCCGACGAATTTTTTGAAATTGCTTTATGATGAAAAACGGTTAGAAGTGAAAGTGATTGCCTCTGGCTCTTCATCATTTTATATTGACAAGAAATTCAAAGACAGTTTGGTTGGAAGAAAATTTTTATTTGAAATTCATTCGCTTGACTTTGATGAATTTCTTGCTTTTTCCGGACAAAATGATCTGCTGGAGCGAAAAAATGAGAAATTGACCGCGTATTATGAGGAAAAACTTTTGACGCTTTGGGCGCAATACGCGCGCTTTGGCGGCTACCCGAAAGTAGTTCTGGCCGAGGACAATGAGATGAAGAAGATGCTCCTTGAAGAAATCGGTTCGGCGTATGTCAAAAAAGATATCGCGGACGCAGGAATCAAAAGCGCGGAAAAATATTTTTTTCTACTGAAAATACTGGCCTCGCAAACAGGCCAATTGGTCAATGCTCAAGAATTAAGCAATACGCTGGGTATAGCTCGAAAAACTATTGAAGAATATTTATATGTGATGGAAAAATCATACCAAATATGCCTCATTAAGCCGTTTTATAAAAATATTAGAAAGGAGTTGACGAAAATGCCCAAAGTTTATTTTTATGATTTGGGACTGCGCAATTTTTTAGTTAATAATTACGAAGCTTTGCCAAAGCGCGGCGATAAAGGAGCTTATGTGGAAAATATGGCTTTTCGAGAATTATTGCGAACGGCAAAAAATATTGACGAGGTCCGCTTTTGGCGCACGCAGGACAAGAAAGAAGTGGACTTTGTCGTCGGAGATAAGGCGTATGAAATAAAGTTTAATGCCGTTAAAAAAACAGATAAAAGATCTTACGGCGCGTTTCAAGCGCTTTACCCCGATATTAAGCTTCAATTCATTGCGGACAAAGAAATCCTCAAAATATTTTACCAATGGAGAATGTCAAATAATTAAAGATCGCGGAAAATGACGAGGTGATTGAGAATTGCCGCAAGCGATAATGAGCCGTAAAGCCGGACAGCTGTAGAGTTTAAAAGGATGGGAAATTTGATTTGATTTTCTGGTAAATATTTGCTATATTTTAAGGCGTAAATATTGAAATTATTTCATGGAGCGTTGTAATGCTCCTTAAAAAGCGGCGATTATGGCAATTAAAGCAATGGAGACGGAAATCAAGGGCATTCTTCAAAGATTCATTGATTTTAAAAAATATAAAGTTTTTGTTTTTGGTTCGCGGGCCGCAGGCAAAGCCAGGAAATTTTCCGATTATGATATCGGCGTCATAGGGCAAAAGCCTTTGGATTTTAAAAAAATCGCGTTAATTAAGGGCGAGTTTGAAGAATCTGATTTGCCTTATCGGGTGGATGTGGTGGATTTTTCAACCGTATCAAAAAATTTCAAAAATATAGCCATGTCAAAAATTAAGAAATTATGAGCGATGCATTGGAATCAATAATTCAAGATTTTGGCAAGGCGCTAAAGCGGTTAGAGGAAGCGCTTGATCTTAAGCCAACCAGAATTCATAAAGACGCCACTATCCAGCGGTTTGAATTCTGCTTTGAATTAAGCTGGAAAGCGATTAAGCTGTTTTTAAATAATCAAGGCATTGAGTGCCGGAGTCCGCGCGATTGTTTCAGGAGAGCGGCCGATTACGGGCTGATTGAAAATCCGCAACATTGGTTTGCTTATTTGGAGTCAAGAAATTTAATAGCGCATACCTATAATGAAAAAACGGCGGATAAAATATACAAAGAAATCGCGCCATTCTTTAAAAGCGCTGAAAAATTATTGGGTGAATTAAGAGAAGAGTAATCCCTAAAGTAGTCCGCCTCAAATTCCTGTCTGCCGCCTGCCTACAAAATTATTAATTTTTATGATTCGCGTTTCAAGATGTAAGATTCAAAAAAGAGGCTTCACCGCCATTGAGATGCTTCTTGTCGTCGCGTTTATAATAATTTTGCTCGGTATAGTCACCATTACTTTCCGCGATCAGGGACCCAAAAACCGCAACAGCGAGAGGCGTAATGAAGTTAATGCGATTGCTAATGCTTTGACCACTTGGTCTTTTGATAATAACACTCCTTTTGGCGCGATTACTCCGCAGTTGCCGACTACTGCGACTTGCATTGGAACGCAGACCACGCCCACCGCGTGCTACAACTTAACTTCTTTTTTGATTCCCCAATATCTCAATAGTATCCCCGAAGATCCGAAAAATACCAATGGCCAAGCGGATACGGGATACACGATTTATAGGGAAACATTTGTTGATGGTGCGATGACAAAAACCAAAGAAATCATCATCGGCGCGCCGATGGCGGAAAATATGCAAAATGGGGAGACGATT